>CAYOQW010000010.1:0-12655 GCA_964406175.1 uncultured Candidatus Saccharibacteria bacterium | reverse complement strand
GAAACCGGTCAGCTCCCCGCTGATGCCGGCTGTCTTGATCACCGCACCCTCAGGCGCCAGAGAGCCATGCAGGATCATCAGCCCGCCGGTAGAACTGTACGCGTGAGAGACGCGGCGAATGACATCAACATCCTGGATCTGTGCACCACGGATATTTTCACCGATGGTCGTACCGCTGACCGACCGCTGGTCGAGGTCCAGAGCACCTGCCTTGCCGATCTCGTTCAGGATGGCAGAGACCCCACCAGCCCGGTGGACATCCTCCATATGGACATCAGGACGGGAGGGTGAAACTTTGCAGATATGGGGCACTCTCGAAGCGATATGATTGATGCGGTTGAGGTCGTACTCGATGCCAGCCTCGACAGCGATGGCGAGCGTATGGAGCACCGTATTGGTCGAGCCGCCCATGGCCATATCGAGCGCCATGGCATTGTCGATGGTTTTCAAGGTAACGATCTCTCGCGGCTTCACGTCGTCGCGGATGAGGTCAAAGATCCGCTCCGCGGACCTGCGAAGCAGTGCCTCACGCTCTGGGCTTTTGGCCAGGGCCGAACCGTTGCCGGGCAGTGACAGACCGAGTATTTCGGAAAGGCAGTTCATCGAGTTCGCCGTGAACATGCCCGCGCAGGAGCCACAGGACGGACAGGCGGCATGTTCGATCCGGCGAAGCTGCTTCTCATCGATCTTGCCGGACATAAGTTCGCCGACCGCCTCGAAGATCGAGATCAGATCGAGGCTCTTGCCATCCTGGGCGCCAGCTTTCACCGTCCCGCCGGAGACGTAGATGGCCGGGATATTGACCCGCAGCATGGCCATGAGCATACCCGGCACGACCTTGTCGCAGTTCCCGAGGCAGATGACCGCATCGGCCTGGTGCGCCATGAGCATGGTCTCGATGCTGTCCGCGATGAGCTCCCGGGACGGCAGCGAGTAGTTCATCCCTTCATGTCCCATGGCGATCCCATCGCAGATGCCGATGGTGTTGAACTCCCAGGGGATGCCGCCCAGCTCACGGATTACTTTTTTCAAAAGATCGCCGTATTCCCGCAGGTGTGCATGACCGGGGATGATGTCGATCTGGGAATTGGCGATGGCGATGAACGGCTTTTTGAAATCGCCTTCGTCCTTCACCACCCCGCTTGCTCTCAGCAGCGCTCGATGCGGTGCCCGCTTGCTGCCCTGTTTGACGATGTCTGATCGCATGTATATCTCCTGATTTCCCTCCCTTTATGAAAGGGAGGTTAGGAGGGATTTTACTAGCGAGCTAGTGCGAGACAAATCCCCCTTGGTCCCCCTTTCATAAAGGGGGAAACAATTAACTATTTAGTCATCGCCGTCGGCCCGGTACGGGCGACCTCGAGCACCTGGCCCGGGTCGAATTCACTGATGAAATTGTCGATCGCCCTGGGGTCACCTGCCATCTGGAGGGTAAAATACTCTGATCCCTCGTGTTCGTCGAGCAGTTTAAAGGCATAGGTGTTCTGCAGATGGATGAGCCGGCCTGCCTTGACCTGGACCTTCAGGATCGCCATGTCGCGGATGAGACTGGTGCGCGGGTCCAGGACCGAGATCTCGGTCACCTCAGTGATCTTGTCGATCTGCTTGACCATACCCTTGACCCGCTCCGGGTCGTCTGACCGGAGCGAAATGGTCATGCGGCTAATGCCGAGCACATTGGTCCGACAGACCGTGAGGGTATCGATATTGTACATTTTTCGCCGGATGAGCAGCACGATCTTGTTCAGGACACCCGGGGTGTCGAGCATGAAAGCGAGGATGGTGTAGGGTTTCATTCTTGTCCTTTCTTTTTAGCTGTAAGCGTTATGCTATAAGCTGTAGGCTTATAATTCATTCTTGCGACTGTGTCATTCCCGCGGAGGCGGGAATCCATCTTTTTGGGTGTCATTCCCGTGAAAACGGGAATCCATCTTTTTCTTTTTTGTTTGGATCCCGGGTCCTTGGCCAGGGATGACAGTCATGCTTCTTTTATATTTCTGGATCCCCGCCTTCGCGAGGATGACATTCATACTTCATACTTCATACTTCATACTTCGTACTTCGTACTTCCTACCTCGCATTTCCCGCCTCACCTCTCCGTCACCATATCCTCGTACGTTCCCTCGGCCGGGATCATCGGGAGGGCAAGTTCATCGGCGTCACAGATGAACTCGACGATGCAGGAGCCCTTCTGCTTTTGGGCGAACTTCAGAAGCGGCTGGATGTCAGAGACTTTGTCCCCGCGGGCATAGGGGATCGAGTAGGCAGAAGCAATCTGACTGAAGTCGGGGTTCTGCATCTCGACCGCCGCGAACCGGCCGCCGTAGGAAAAGGTCTGCAGCTGCTTCACCATGCCGAGCGTACCGTTGTTCAGGAGCAGAATTTTGATGTTGCTCTGATACTGCATGATGGTCCCGAGCTCCTGGAGGTTCATCTGGATACTGCCGTCGCCGACGATGCACCAGATGTCCTCGCCCGGCCGGCCCAGGTCGACCCCGATGGACATAGGCAGAGCACAGCCCATGGTGCCGACGCCGCCGGAGGTGAACCAGCTGTTGTCCTGCTCGAACCGGTAGAACCGGGCTGTGGTCATCTGATGCTGGCCGATGTCGCTGACCACGATATCCTTGCCTTTGGTCAGAGTAGAAAGCTCCGAAATGATACGCTTCATGAGCAGTTTTCCGTTGGGTCCCGTCCCGGTCTTCAGGTCCCGCTCATCGATCCTGGCCATGTCCTGCCGCCAAGTGTTGATCTCTATCTGATAAGCTTTGCGGGCGCGGGACTTCAGATCGTCACGACGCATGAGAGCGGTCAGGGTATGATGAATATCAGCGAGAATGCCAAGCGCGCTCGTGAGATTCTTGTCGATCTCCGAGGCGTCGATCTCGACGTGGATGATCCTGGCCTGCTTACCAAATTCCGAAACCTTGCCGGTCAGCCGGTCATCGAACCGGGCACCGAGCGCGATGATGAGATCAGCGCTCTGAATGGCCCTGTTGGCCTGAATGGTGCCGTGCATACCGGCCATACCGAGGAACAGCGGGTCGGACGAGGGAACGGCAGACAAGCCATGCAGCGTACAGGCGATCGGGGCATCGATATAATGAGCGAATTTGAGAAGCTCTTTGCCGGCCCGGCTCCACCGCGTCCCGTGCCCGCAGATGATGACCGGTCGTTCACTCGCATTTATAATCTCCACTGCCTGATCGAGCTCAGCTTTGTCTGGTTTGAGCCGAAGTCGATAGCCTGGGAGTCGCGGGGTATACGTCGCAGCGTCGAACTGGTAGTCAGCGGTGACCGTCCCGGCCAGCACGTTCTTGGGGATATCGAGGAGCACCGGTCCCATGTGGCCGGTCCGGGCGAGGTGCAGGCCATCATGATAGGACTGCTCTATCTCCTGCGGATGCAGTGGCATATATGCCTGCTTGGTAAACGGCATGGTCGTCCCGACGACATCGCTCTCCTGAAACGCATCCTGACCGACCACCTTGGTCGAGACCTGACCGGTCACGCACATGAGCGGCACTGAATCCATGGCCGCGTCAGCGATCCCGGTCACGAGGTTAAGCGCACCTGGGCCAGACGTTGCCATACAGACCCCGATCTGGGGTTCAGCCAGATGCATCGTCGCTCGGGACAGCCCCTGGGCCGCGAACACAGCGCCCTGTTCATTGCGCGGCATGATGTGCTGAATGGATGGCTCGCGGGCCAGTTCGTCAAATGCGCCCATGATGGCGCCGCCGGTATACCCGAAGACATACTTCGTCCCGGTATCCTTGAGCGCCTTGATCAGCAGCTGTGAACCCTTCATGTCCATTCCTCAATAATAGATACAAAAAAACCTCCCTTTGTGCGGGAGGAATCAGGTGTCTCAGACAACCAGAAGTAGCCTCCCTAAAGCGAGGTTACTACTACGATGGCGACGATCGAGGATCTGTGCATTTCCATGCGAATACTTTACCAGACGTTTGAAAGCATGTAAATAGTGCTGACCCCTAAAACGTCCCCAGGGTCTCCCGCACCGCAAATGTCTCTTTGACGGTAAGCCTGCCGGCTTCGTTCACGCAGACCAGAAATACCCCATTGGTCCAGCGCATGGTAGGGTCCTGAAAAAACGGCCCGATCAGCGCTCTACCGCCTTCAGTCACTAGTTTCTGCGTGACAGCCAGAGCTTCTACGATACCATCGGGAGTGAAATGATCCAGGACCCGGGACAGGATGATCACATCGAACGTGCCAGTGGCGAATGGCGGTGACAGAATGCTCCCGCGGACATAGCGTGCTCTGCTCCTTCGAGACCGGTCCGGAAAGGTATGCAGATCATACCCGGTCACGCGACTCACCGGGAATCGTTTTGCAAGTCGTTCGGTGATCTCACCGTAGCTACAGCCTGCGTCCAGGATCCTCCGGGGAGCCGCACTCTGAACACTTGTGACATGTTCGCCAATCTCCGGAAAGCGATCTCGGTAGGTTGAATTTTCACTAAACGACTCAATGTAATTCAATAGACTTTCCTGCGCTTCCGGCACCTGTAGGACCGCCATACGACGTGCCCAAACCGCATGATTAATCCCATGGCGGTCGGTATCCGATCCTTGAGCGATGGCATCATACATGATCTGGTTCTCATCCGTAGCCCTGCGGCGACGGCTCGGGTACTCATATTTCTTGACCACCCGGGCGACATGTTTGTTGTAGGAGGGTGAATACCATGAATCCAGATGAGCGCAGAGGAACTCAGCCAGCGGTCCAGGATCTCTGATCCCGTTGGCCAATCTCTGTCGCATGGCAGTACGGATCCGGTCACCGAGCGGAGACTTTTCGATCCAAGCCAGAAACTTTTCAGGCATGTATTCCTCTCGCCCGTCATATCCTCGGTGCCGTAGTGAACAGATAGCCGAAAGCTCTGTTTCCGATCCCACCTCCGGTATCGTGAATTTACCGACGAACGGCAGTGCCTCGATCGCCAACGTTGCTATCTGTTCACGCCCCGCTCCCACAAATTTCTGACACCAGTCCGGAAACTGCTCAGTCAACTGTTCACGAGTTGGAGGACTGCCAGGGAGAGTTTCCAGCGGTTCAATATGTTCAGATGGGAGCGCAGGTGGCATAGTCAACGTCTCGAGTTATCAATAGATTGACCAGACTATCTCAGCACCTAAGTATACTCTGAGGGAAAAGAGCGTGCAATGTGACACCCGATGATTTCAATGGTAAGATGTACAATGCTAGTTTATTTTCATCGCATCGAGACACTATGACCTTCGACGACCTGCATCTCATCCCGACCATCCTCGAATCCATCAAAAAAGAAGGCTACACCCAGCCGACCCCTATCCAGGAACAGTCAATTCCTATCGTACTTCGACGGCAGGACATGATCGGCTGTGCCCAGACCGGCACCGGCAAAACGCTCGCCTTTGCGGCACCCATCCTCCAGATCCTCAGCGAGAACCAGCAGAAAGAATTCGGCGGACGAAAGATCAAAGCACTGATCCTGACCCCGACCCGGGAGCTGGCTATCCAGATCGACGACAGCTTCACTGCCTACGGCAGACTAACCAGACTTCGCCACACGGTCATCTTCGGCGGGGTCAAACAGCACCGCCAGACCTCTGCCCTCCAGTCCGGCATGGACATCCTGACCGCGACCCCGGGCCGGCTCATGGACCTCATGAACCAAAAGTATGTCGACCTCTCCCATATCGAGATCTTCGTCCTGGACGAGGCGGACCGCATGCTGGACATGGGGTTCATAAACGATGTCAAAAAGATCATCGCCAAACTGCCACTCAGACGCCAGTCGCTCATGTTCTCGGCCACGATGCCCAGAGAGATCGTTTCGCTGGCCAATTCGTTCCTCACCAATCCAGCCCGGGTCGACATCACACCAGAAGCATCGACAGCCGAGACCGTACGTCAGGGCGTCTACTATGTGGACCGGGTCAAAAAACGTGACCTGCTGATCCATGTACTTCAGGACCGCACCATCGAGTCTGCGCTCGTCTTCACGCGCACCAAGCATGGTGCGGACAAGGTAGCGAGATACCTGAACGAAGCGGGGATCAAGACGGAAGCCATCCACGGCAACAAAGCCCAGAACGCCCGTCAGCGCGCGCTCAGCAACTTCAAGTCTGGTGAGACACGCGTCCTGGTCGCGACCGATATCGCCGCCCGCGGCCTCGATATCGATGAGCTGTCCCACGTCATCAACTATGAGATCCCCAATATCCCCGAGACCTACGTCCACCGCATCGGACGTACTGGCCGTGCCGGGCTCAACGGCATTGCACTGTCCTTCTGCGACCATGAGGAACGCGAGTTCCTCCGCGATATTCACAAGCTCATCAGGAGCGAGATCCCGGTCGTCGCCGATCACCCGTTCCCCATGAGCGCCACTCCCCCTCCCCGTGAAAAACCCGAATTCTTCCAGCGGCAGTTCACCCAGCGCAGACCGACCCAGTCCAGGCAGACACCAGCCACCGGTACCTCTACCTACCGGCCCAAAACCGCAGCCAAACCGTCTGCTGCGACCGAGACCTGGAAATATAAGCCAAAGAAATGGTACGGCCCGAGAAACCCGACCCGCAAACCCGGGTCGAGAACAGACAGCTAGACCACGCTGTTTGAACCTCACGTCAACTAAAATCCCCTCCTGAAAAGAAGGGGATTTTTTGTCCCTCCCTTTGTGAAAGGGAGGTTAGGAGGGATTTGTCTAGCTTGACTGACCTGATACAAATCGCCATTGAAAGCGGCCTCTATACCCTTTTTCAAAGGCACGTCGCTCGCGAGCGACTGTGCCAAAGGGGGATGCCCTCCCCCACTTCATGATCCGCTATATAGGAATGTCACCCTGAGCCCTGAGCGACTAGTCCTCCGTAGTACATTTGACGAAGGAGGAAGGTTGCCGTAGTCGACGGGCAAATGGGTCTGCATTTCAGTGCGTCAGCAGATTCTTCGTTTCTCTCAGAGTGACATTTTTAAAACCTCTGCAGTAAGCAACCCGATATCTAACGAACCAGAAGCTTCTGCTTTGAAGCCCTGCTCAGCTTCTTGATCCGGTATTCCTCTGCCGCCGCCTCAGCCCGACTGCTGAATTCCGCTGAATAGACCAGTTCCACAGGACGCCGGCTCCGGGTGTATCTGGCTCCCAGTGGTGAAGCATTGTGTTCTTCGACACGCCGCGTGAGCTCTATCGTGATGCCGGTATAGAGCGTATCGTCACTGCACTTGAGAATGTAGACGTACCACATGGGGGTATCCGGGGTGAACAGCGAAGTAGGAGGTAGGAAGTACGAGGTAGGAAGGAGGAAGGAAATGACGTGGACAATGGTCTGAAGATCTCGAAAGAAGCATCGTCAGAAATACGTATTGCCGATCTTCCAGCCCGCATAGATACCCAGGCAACCTACGACAGTGCTGATCGCCAGTGCCCCCATGACGCCCGCGATAGTTTCACCTATCCACCAGCCGAGATAGCTGCCGGCCGTGCCGCCGAGGAAGATGAGGAGTTTGGTCATGGGATGCCTACATAAGCAATAGGAGAAACAGATCACCGCCAGTATACCATCGTCCGCCAGAACAAGTGGTCGTACCTGTCATTCTGACTGTGCCGCTCTACGTTATTTTTAAAGTAGATAGAATTCCTCGAGGAAACCTGATGTTGCTGCATAAGTCGCGATACATTCCGGACTGTTGAGAGGAGGACGGAATGCACACCGGAGTGAGCATGAGATTGAAGTACACGGTACCCAAGATGACCGCGGGGTCGTACACTCGGTTCATGAAAACAGTAGAAAGCACATTCAAGTTCGAATCTTCTGATGTCGCCAAGTACCGGCTCAAAGTACTTACCTTCTTCGAGTCCCATGGACTTGCGGCTACCCAAGATGCCTTTGGGGTCGGGAAAAGCACCCTGTACGAATGGAAAGCTCGCCTCACGAAAGGACAAGGTAGACTGAACGCCCTGGTACCCAGAAGTACTCGCCCTTTTAAAACCAGGCATATGGAGGTTGATGAAGACCTGCTCGGGTTCATACGAAGTCTTCGTGAGTGCTACGGTCGGGTCGGCAAAGAAAAACTGAAGCCACTCCTCGATGCCTACGCCAAAAGCCTTGGTCTGAACGGCTACGGCAAGTCAAAGATCGGGAAGATCATCAAACGGAACCGCTTTTTCTTTGCCGGTGACCACAGGCAGAAGAAATACGCTACCACTAAGAAACGGACCAGGTACGCACCACGGGTCACCGGACCCGGCTACGTGGAACTGGACAGCGTCACCGTCTACATGGCCACCAAAAAACACTACTTCATCAATGTTATCTACACCAAGGTGGCATTAGCCAGAAGGGTGCCCAGCCTGTCTTCCTGTAACGCCAAAGCGCTACTCGTAGCATTCAGACAAAACAACCCGGTCAGTGTCGTTCAGACGGACAATGGAAGCGAGTTCATGAAGGATTTTGACCACTACCTGGTTCAGCAAAAGATTGACCACATCTTCACCTATCCTCACAGTCCCAAGATCAATGGCGTCATTGAACGTTTTAACCGTACCTTACAGGAAGAATTTGTAGAACGTTGTGACAGTTTGTGGCATGATTGGTCCAAAGCAGACGAGAAACTGACCAGGTATCTCACCTGGTACAACGAGATCAGACCTCACCAGTCTCTCAAGCAGATCCCTCCCATGACCTTCGCTCGCTCCTTGAAAACTATTGCTGCTTAATTTTTTATCCATCTTGTCCGGAATGTATGCGTCCAGTACAATTGCTTGTATTTAAACAAAGAAAACGATAGAATTACTCCCTTTGCCATATCCGAATCAATTTGAACTACACACGGAGCACGAGCATGACGAGTCTGGACAGAACAACTGAAGCAATACAACCCTCTGGCATTACCTTGGCTTCAGATATACCTGGATCCATGGTGCGTTCACTTGCCTACAGGGCTCGAGCACTACCGGGAATGATCGGCGATATGGCAGCAAACCTGGATGTCGCAACGCAATCCCAGAGCATTCAATCTGATAGACGATTAGAAGTCCGACAACGCCTGCGGTCACTAGATGCCGAAAAAAGATCCTGGGGTGACTATGTGGTATTTCATGGCGACATGATCACTATCACTGCCAGAGCTTCAGAATTGCCGGCAGTGATAGTCGAACAGGCACGACGGTTGAATGCAGAAGTGTACAAAGATCACATTTTCGAGCCCCACCTCTACGAAGCGGCTTTGAACCTGCTAGCTTCTGGACGGTTCAATGGCTATGGGGCAGAACATCCGCTCACTCAAAAAGCCCAGGAGGTCCTTGCAGGCATAGAAGGTGACCCTCAAGTATTTTTCGCAAGAGCTCAAGAAAGGGCAACCGCCGAAATTGAAGGGGAAACTGGTGATGACGACATGCTGATAATCATCATGCAGGACACCGGAGATAGTCTCGAGGTCGTCGCTACAACCAAGATCTACAGTAGCAAACCAGAACAACCACTCCCTACAGAACAATACTTCCAGGTCAATGACTATCCTCTGCCGGTCCAGGCACGTCAGACTGTCTATGGGGAAGAGGCCACGCCAACTGTCGAGATCGGACGCCTGGCCCGTAAGCATCCCATGCGGCCAATAGATAGTATCCGAGCTACGGTGGCAGCCTATGTGGCCATGTTCGACCACCTGGATAGTATGGGTATGACCCAGAGGCACTTCGAAGTGATCGCCAATACGCACAGCAAACTGATCACCATTCTCCGTACCATCGGATTACCGGTGGACACGGTACCTGATATCGACCTGCGACCCGAGGTCATGGATACCGAGTATGCACCCTTCTTCGTCGGCCGTTTGTGTGCCCTGCTGGAAAGCATAGAACAAACCGATAGTATCCTGCCGGCAGAAGATGCGAAACGAATAATTGCATTGATAGAAGAGGGCCTAGATGCTCTCCATCACGACGATCGCAATCTGTCAGATCTGAAGATAGAAATGATCACTATTCCAAACGGAACGGCCCTGCAGCGTGCTGTTGCCGAAATGCGGGAGTTCCTGGATAACCCTGTCAGGTCAAAATTGCCTGGAAAAGTACGCAAACGCAATGCCGGTAGATCCGATTGGATGAATCGTGGCCAGGAACTCTTCGGCGGCATTTATGGCGTAGTGTACGGACAACTCGAACACATCAGATCCTATCAGGAAATGCAGACCTGGATCGCCCAACAGGTCATGGATGATGATTTCTCCGGAAAAGTGCTTGACCTCGGTTGTGGCCGCTCCTATGTAGCTCAAGCATTACACGACATAGCGTTCCAGGGACACTATGAAGGCTGCGAAGCGGCTGCAGTTATGGCCGTCCAGGGACGTGCCAGGGCTAGTCAATTAAGCAAAGATGGCATGCCAGCTGACGTCCAGACTGTCAAAATGGAAGATCATCTGGCAAAACAGGATGACGGAAGTCTCGAACGAGTCGTTGCTGCGATGTCGCTCTATACACTCGGGACATGGAACGAACAAAAGTGTGTTCTCTACATGATCGCACAAAAAATGCAAAAAGGCGGACGGCTGGTCCTCACCAACCCCGTACCAGAGCCAGATCTGAATGAGATCTATGTGGGACATCTGCAGGATATCGAAGCAAGAGAAAAAGCAGGTCAGTTAAACGCTGGTCAGGCCATACAGGAACGGATGAAAGCGCGGGCACTGGGGCCGATCATCATGGGTTCCAATCGAAAGCTCGTAGCAGAGAATAAACGTGGAGAGATCCACTTCCCCACACCCTCAGAGATCATGGAGCTGGAAGAATGTGGCCTGCATGTGATCAAACAGGAACGTATGTATAACGATCAAGCAAACTGCTGGGTGTTTGAAAAGAAATAATATGCTATAATGGTATGAAGTCCCAAACCAAAACAGATAGTCATATTAGCATATGGCAGGCATGTCACTTTCCATCCTCCTGGACAATTCGCCCCTGTTGTTCGTATTGCTCGTCAATACGATACTGGCTATCCTGGTCTGGAAAGCAAATCCCAGAAGTCCTGTCAATCGCTGGTTCACAGCCGTAATAGCCACCATCTGCCTCTGGATCATCAGTCTGTTCTTTCTCTATACCCGCGAGCTCGATCAATCGATCGTATTCTGGGGCAGGGTCGCCTTCGGGAGCACGTATGCCCTTGGACTGTTTTTTTGGCTCTTTGCCTACCATTTCCCCAGCACATCCATTCCGATAAAGAAGCAACACATTCAGCTGTTTGTAGCTGCTGCCGCACTACCAATCGCACTCAGCTGCACACCGCTGATCATCAAAACCGTTGGCCTGGTGCGTGGTGACCCCTTCCCCACCTACGGGATCCTGTTTCTGTATTCCCTGATCACATTTCTGACATCACTGGTTTTTGCGTTCATTCTGCTGATCAAGAAATACCAAAAGGAAAAAGGGTACGCCCGAGATCAACTCTTGTACATCTTCTGGGGTTTTGCCTGCACGATCATACTGGCATTGTTGACGAACCTGATCATCCCAACGCTGACTGGGAATTCCGCCTCAGCCCGTTTTGGCCCCGTTGCGACGCTTGTCCTCATCGCCGCGGCCACCTACAGCATAGTCCGATACCGGTTTCTGGATATCGATTTCATCATCCGCCGCGGCCTGATCTATTCATTACTCCTCGCTTCCACCTTCCTCCTGTTCAGCAGCGTCGTCATCTGGCTGCCCAATCTGCTTCTCGGTCAGGCACGTACCATCACCCTCACGGATATCGCTACGCTGCTAACCCTCACACTGCTTGTCGCTCCTCTGCAGCGTTTTTTTGAAAAGATCACCGACAAGTACTTCTTCAAAGCCCGCTACGACACCCAGTACACAATCTATGAGCTCGGCAAGAAACTGAGCGGCATAGTGGGCATAGCAGAGCTCGAGCAGTCCATCGTCACCACGCTCTGCGAGGTCATGAAGATCAAAGGTATGGCCGTGCTCCGCATCACTGATGGCAATCACTTCGTATGGGGCTATAGTGCGGGGCTCTCGTCGCCAAATACGTTCAAAATCTCGGAACTGCGGCATATCACCCTTGAGATCAGGCATGCGGATAACATCCTGGTCATCGATGAAGCCAAGCGGATTGCTCTAGCCAGCGGACATACCACAGCACACTGGATCGACCACCTGGAAGCACAAAAGATCGCCCTGATCACTCCATTGATCTCCAAAGGCCAGCTGGTCGGAGCCCTGTTCGTGGGTCGGAAGCGTTCTGAAGATGCCTTCACCAGTCAGGACATCGAACTCCTCGACATTCTGGCTCACCAGGCTGCCGTTGCCTTTGACAATGCCATGCTCTATTCGACCCTTGAAAAGCGGGTACAGGACCGCACAGAGCTCCTGGAGGAGGCCAACAAGCATCTCCTGCAGCTCGACAAGGCCAAGAACGAATTCCTCTCCATCGCCTCGCATCAACTGCGTACACCTCTTTCCGCTATCCGGGGTTACCTGTCCATGATCCTCGACGGTGACTACGGGGAGATCACTGAAAAACAGCAGGGCGTCCTGACCAAAACCACCGATAATGTCCGTCGCCTCGTCTCCCTGGTCAATGATCTGCTGAGCCTGGCCCGCATCGAAGCTGGCACCGGGCCCAAGGGGCTGAATATCGAAGAAGTGGACATG
>CAYOQW010000009.1:0-13102 GCA_964406175.1 uncultured Candidatus Saccharibacteria bacterium | reverse complement strand
GTCTGGGGGAGATCGTGAAGCTTCATATCATCGGCGGAGCGCAGGATACCTTTGGGCTGCTGAATGCTTTGCCTGAGCTGCTTCGCCGTGAGGACAAGGTCCTGCTGGGCTCGGTCCTGCGGTCACTCGCCATCAAGAAAGACTTTATTGAGACGGATGAATTTGATACCGGTAAACGCAACATGCTCAATTTCGGGCACTGCTTCGGTCATGCGATCGAATTCGCGACCGGCTACTCTATCCCGCATGGTCAGGCAGTGGTGGTAGGGATGGTCCTGGCTGGTCTGGTGGCTCGGGCCAGAGGGCTTTTAGACCTTGAAACAGAGCAGATGCTTCGTACCCAGCTATTGATCCCGGTGCTCGGAACGTCATTTCCGAAATTGACGCTTGATCATCAGAGCATCATCGAGGCCATGAAACAGGATAAGAAGCGGGTCGGCAGCGATCTGCCGCTGGTCATGGTCACTGATGGGTTTGAGATGGTAAAGGTGACAGATCTCACGGAGCAGGAAGTGCATCAGGCTTTGGACCAGTTACAGGAGTCAGGACTATGATCAAGGTCAGTGATTATATTGCCAAATTCGTCGCCGCCCAGGGCGTCAAACATGTCTTCATGGTCACCGGCGGCGGGGCCATGCACCTCAATGATTCATTCGGCGGATGCCCGGAAATCGAGGTCATCTGCAACCACCATGAGCAGGCCTGCGCCATCGCGGCAGAGGGCTATGCCCGGCTGACCGGCAAACTGGCCGTGGTCAATGTGACCACTGGTCCCGGCGGACTGAACACGCTGACCGGTGTGCTGGGTCAGTGGACGGATTCCATGCCGGTGCTCTATATCTCCGGTCAGGTGAAGCAGAGCACGACCGTCGGGTTCTGCCCGGATGTTGCGCTTCGCCAGCTAGGGGACCAGGAGGTGGATATCATCGAGGTGGTCAAGCCGATCACCAAATTTGCCGAGAGCGTCACGGACCCGAAACAGATCAGGCGTGTGCTCCAGCAGGCTGTGGTTTTCGCGATGAAAGGCCGCAGAGGGCCGGTCTGGGTGGATGTGCCCATGGATATCCAGGGAGCCCTGGTGGAGGAAGCAGAGCTCGCCGGCTTTGCCGAGGATGGCACGGTGGACCGGGCGATCTCAGATTCGGATATGACCAGCGTTGTTGAACATCTGGCTTCGGCCAAACGGCCGGTGATCGTGGCCGGACACGGCATCAGACTCGCCAAGGCCGAGAAGGTATTCTTTGTCCTCGCGGCCAAGCTGGGTATCCCGGTGCTCAGCACTTTTAACGGGTATGACCTCATCGCGACTGACCATCCGCTCTATGTCGGCCGCATCGGGACGCTGGGGACCAGAGCCGGGAATTTCGCTCTGCAGAACGCTGACCTCGTGCTCTGCCTGGGAACCCGGAACAATATCCGGCAGGCAAGCTACAACTGGGAGAATTTTGCGCATCGGGCGTACAAGATCGTCGTCGACATCGATCCGGCTGAACTGCAGAAACCGACCGTGCATCCTGATCTCGGGATCTGTGCAGATGCCGGGGACTTCATCCAGGGCCTGCTCCAGGCTCTGGGAACTGATGCTTTGGCGAGCCGGGCTGAGTGGCTTTCCTGGTGCAAACAGCGTCAGACCAGATATCCGGTCGTACTGGATGAGTACAGAATGCAGAAAGAGCTCATCAATCCCTACTATTTCATGGATGCATTGACCCAGGCGATGGGAACCGATGCCATCGCCATCGCTGGCAACGGTACCGCCTGCGTGGCGCTGTTCCAGGCAGGGAATGTGAAGGATGGCCAGCGGCAGTTCTGGAATTCAGGGTGCGCTTCCATGGGCTATGATCTGCCTGCGGCTATCGGTGCCTGTATTGGTTCCGGGCGAAGGGACGTGATCTGCCTGGCCGGGGACGGCAGTCTGCAGATGAACATTCAGGAGCTGGCTACGGTCGCACACCTTGGTCTCCCGGTCAAGCTGTTCTACCTGAACAATGACGGCTACGCCTCGATCAAACAGACGCAGGACAACTTTTTTCATCGCCGGATCGGGTGCTGCCCTGCTTCCGGGGTCGGGTTCCCTGATATTCAGAAAGTCGCCCAGGCGTATGGTCTGGCCACTGTTGTGCTGGAGAGCAACGAGTACCTGGAGGACAAGATCAAGGCGGTACTGGCCCATCAGGGACCGATCGTCTGCGAGGTGAAGCTTTCACTGGATTACACCTTCATGCCCAAACTCTCGTCGGAAAAACTGCCGGATGGAAAAATGGTTTCCAAACCGCTGGAAGACCTGTATCCTTTCCTTCCGCGGGAAGAGTTTGAAAGCAATATGATACGAGACGAATAAATAGTGTGTCACCCCCGACCCGATCGGGGGTCCAGAAAAAGAAAATAGCAAACAAATTCCTTCCTTTTTCATTGTTCTTTCTGGATTCCCGCTTTCGCGGGAATGACATCTTTCTCCTTTTTTTAGGATCGACACATGTCCAAGAAACTGATCTCCATCATGACGGCGTGCTACAACGAAGAGGACAATGTCGAGGAACTGCACCGGCAGGTATCCGCCGTGTTCGCCAAATTGCCGCAGTATGACTTCGAGCACCTCTTCATCGACAACTGCTCGACTGATGGTACGGTCGCGATCCTGAAAAAGATCGCAGCGGAAGACAAGCGGGTGAAGATCATCGTCAATGCCAGGAATTTCGGCCATATCCGTTCACCGTCGCACGGCCTCCTGCAGGCGAACGGTGATGCGGTGATCTCCGTGGTCGCGGACCTCCAGGATCCGCCGGAGATGATCATGGATTTCATCAAAAAATGGGAAGAGGGTTACAAGATCGTGGTCGCGGTCAAAAAGGGGAGCAAGGAATCTCCTCTGTTCTTCCTCATCCGTCGCCTCTATTACAAAGTCATCGCTGGACTTTCTGAAGTTGAGCAGGTGCAGAACTTTACCGGTTTTGGACTGTACGACAAGCAGGTCATGGATGTGATCCGGGAAATGCACGACCCGTATCCCTACTTCCGTGGGTTGATCGCGGATATCGGATTTGAGCGCGCCACCGTGGAGTATGTCCAGCCTGCTCGTACCCGTGGTTTTACCAAGAATAATCTTTATTCGCTCTATGATATGGCAATGCTTGGGATCACCAATCATTCAAAGGTACCACTTCGACTTGCGACTTTTGTTGGGTTTATTACTTCCTTTGTTTTTGCGTTCGTAGGACTCGCCTATCTGGTCTACAAGCTTATATTCTGGCAGAGGTTTGATCTGGGGCTCGCGCCACTTGTCATTGGTTTGTTCTTTTTTGCTGCTGTGCAGCTGTTCTTCATCGGGATCATCGGTGAGTACATCGGCGCTATGTATACCAAAGTGCAGAATCGCCCGCTCGTAGTGGAAAAAGAGCGGATCAATTTTTGATCAGGATGTGAATCGTCATGAAGAACAGCGCTACAGAACAGATCTGGTCCTGGATCCGGAAGGTCATCAAACTTTTTGAAGAGTCGGCTCCGTATATCCTCCTGGGAATCATCCTCGTGGAAGCGGGTATGCTGGTCTGGTATCAGTTCGTCACGTTCAAGGTAGCCTTTGAGAGTGACGCTGCCGGGGTCAACATTTTCACAGAGGAAATGCTCCGGACACAGAGTCTGCTCCCCAAGAGCTGGTATTACATCGATGGTCTGCCGGTTTTGCAGAACCATCTGTATGCTTTGCCTTTTTTGTTTTTCATGCGCAATACCTTTGTCCTGCATGCGATCACCGGGGTCATCAACTGCGCGATGTTCCTCGGTATGCTCTACTGGTTCCTCAGACGTGCCGGCCTGACCCTCATGCCCAGACTGGTCGTCATGTCCATCGCCATGTCGGGGATCTCGGGTCTGGCGTCTCTCTATATGTACGGCCATGGGTACTACGGCTCCATGATCACCTGGTATCTGCTGATCCTGGGTCTGGCGATACCGAGAGAATCATCTGTGCAGCCGGACAGTCCCCCAAAAGAGGCGCAGAAAGGGTTCATCCGTAGAGCAGTCCTGGTACCCTTGCTGATCGTGATCTTCACCACACTGGTGGGGATGGGAGGGATACGGCCGGTGATCGTCTTTACCTTGCCACTGCTGGCTTCACTGGTCGCCATGGTCATCCTGAGCCGGCCGGACCAGCAGAGGATCATCCTGGTGGCACGGTCATTCGTCGCGCTCTGCCTCGGGTGCATCCTGGGGTACTTCTTCTATACCAGGATGGGTGAAGGGCTGAGGCTGCTGCTCGCCAAACAATCAGAGGGATTGGCGTCAGCCAAGGATATATTCTGGAATATCAAGTTCTCATTTCTCGGTATCCTGGACCTCATCGGGGCGCTGCCGCAACAGATCCATGGGCTGTTGTCTTTTTCCAGCATTTTTGCCTTGTGCAAGTTCTTTATTTTTGGATTTATCCTCGTCCTGCCCGTATTCCTGCTCTTTCGGCTCTACAGGATCAGACGCTGGTGGTTCCGTTTTCTGGTGGTGTATACGGTCATCAATCTGGCACTCACCATTTTCTTTCTGCTCTTCAGCCGGGTCGTGGTCGAGGCGCTTTCGCTGCGGTACTTTCTCTATCAGCTGTTTTTGCACATCATTGTGTTCGGTATGTTCTTTCAGGAGTTCTGGCTGGAAAACAAACAGGTCCTGCAAAAAAGTCTGGCCTATCCGTTCCTCATCATAGCGGTGCTCATGCCGGTGTACCTGGATGCCGTCTATATCATGGTCGACCCATACAGTCAGAGGGTCGTCGATGAGTTCCGGGTCCCGGTCTCGTCACCGGGCCACAATCGGGTGCAGCCGCTGGCTGATCTGCTGGTCGCGGAACATATCGAGTATGGTTATGCGACCTACTGGAATGCCGGAGTGACGACCATACTGACCGGTTCCCGGGCCAGGATCCGGCAGGTGGACTTCGTGGATGGACTTCCGGTGCCGGCGGCGTGGCTCTCGTCGTCTGACTGGTACTATCCCCCGGCACATCAGGGCCGGACCTGTCTGATCTTTACACAGAATGAAGCAGAGACGCTGCTTTCGACCGCTGAGCTGGAAAAGCGGCTGGGCCCTCCTGAGGAGATCTTTCAAGCGGAGGAGTTCACGGTCTATACGTATGCGTTCAACATTGATGAAAAATTGAACTGGCATCCATTTTATAAATCTTCCGTAGAAACGGATCAGTAATCAGAAGAGGTGGATCGTGAATATGGTTCAGGTCAAGTCTTTTTTCCGCAGTCAGTTCTTTCGCTTCCTCATCGTGGGGGGACTGAATACGCTGTTCAGCTATTTCCTCTATGCTGCGTTCATCTGGCTGAAATTCGGATTTTTCCTGGCGTCGACGGTGTCGACCATCATCGGGATCATGTTCAATTTCAAGACCACCGGTACCCTGGTCTTCAAGAACAAGGATAACCGGCTCATCGTGAAATTCTTCGGCGTCTATGGGGTGACCTACTGCATCAATGTTTCTGGTTTGTGGCTGCTCACTCATCTCGGTGTCAATGAATACCTGGCCGGACTGGTGATGGTACTGCCGGTAGCCATGCTCTCCTTTGTCCTCATGCGGACATTTGTCTTTCCCAGAAAGGATCAGTAACACATGTCCACGAACGATCAGGTATCCGGTTCTTTTTTCAAAGCGATCGGGCACTTTTCTGACCGCTTCCGCTATGCCATCATCGCGTTCTGGGTCATCCTGGCGGCAGGGGTCTTTTTCCTGGCACCCCAGTTATCGGACGTAGTAACTTCAGACACCAATGGTATCCTGCCCGCCTCAGCGCCCAGCAATATCGCACGCGACCTGGCTGAACGGTATTTTCCCGAGCAGTCGTCCAATAGCCAGGCGGTCATCGTGATAGAGGCTGATGACGCGCAGACACTTGCGGACTCATCGACGGTCATCAAGGTCCTGACCGCATATCTGACATCAGTCCTGGATGAGAACGTAGTGACCAAGGTCCTCTCGCCGTCTGACCCGGCCTATGCTTCATCGCTCATCAGCCCGGACGGCAAGGTCGCCATGCTGTTCGTCGGGTTCCGGGTATTCTCTGACGACCCCGGGGTCGCTGATTCGATGAAGATCATGAACGACCAGCTGGCCAAGCTGCCGCCGACGCTGCACGGGTACGTGACCGGCAGCGCCGCGATCGTGTCTGACTATTCACAACTCGCGCTCGACAGCGTGGACAGGACCATCTTCATCACCATCGCTCTCGTCATCGTCATCCTGCTCGCCATCTACCGCGCAGTGGTGGCCCCCCTGGTGGCTTTGATCTCCATCGGGCTGTCCTATGTCATCTCGGCCGGGCTCGTGGCCTGGCTGTCACGGTACGGTCTCACGGTCGTGGATTTCACTCAGACATTTCTGGTCGTGATCCTGTTCGGCGTGGGGACCGACTATTGTCTGTTCATCATCAGCCGGTTCCGGGAGTACCTCGGGCATGAGAATGCGGACGGCAGAGCGGAGAGCCGTCATGCCATCGCCCATGTGGGTGAAACTATTACTTCAAGCGCCGCTACGGTCATCGTGGGCATGATCGCCATGTCCTTTGCCTCACTCAAGCTTTTTTCAAATACCGGACCGGTTCTGGCCATCGGGGTATCTATCACTCTGGTCGCCGGGCTGACGCTCACGCCGGCGCTGCTGAGCGTGCTGGGAACGTTCACCTTCTGGCCGTCGCATAGCCGGGAACCTGCCAGGCATTCGCCGCTCTGGGCATCACTGGCCAGGTTCGTCACCGCAAAACCATTCCTTCCTCTTGGACTTGGTCTTGCTGTTCTCGTTCCTCTTGCCATCTGGGGGCAGGGGCTCATGCAGTCGTATGACATGATGGCGGACCTGCCTGCCAGACAGGCCTCGCGTAAAGGCTTTGCCGTGCTGTCCGAGCATTTCGGCGCCGGGGAGATGCAGCCGCTGGACATGCTCGCAGAGGGTATACCCGATGCGCAGTCTCCGGCCGGGCTTGCCCGGATCAGCGAGATCACAGACCAGCTGCTGGCGGTCGACGGGGTCGTCGATGTGCGCAGCCTGACTCTGCCGCAGGGCAAGGCGCAGACAGCTATCGCCGAAGGATTGACCGTGCCCGGACAGATCATGGGCATGGTAGATGGTCTTTCTTCATCCTCAAGCGCTGCCGCCTTCAGTCTGCCGACGACCGGGTTTACCGCACTGAGAGACTATTTTGTGCAGGTCGGCGAAGCGTTCCCCGAGATCCAGGCTCTCGATGCGTACCGTGCGACACTTCAGGAACTTGATTCCCTGGAATCCGAGATCATCACCAGGGCGCCTGACGTCCTGCTCTCAGCGCAGCTGCGTTCCATGCGGCTGCTGCTTTCCCAGATCCCCGCCCTCCTGGAAACTGCCGGCACCGGAGTGCCGGTCACGGAGCTGACCGGTCAGTTCCAGACGATCCAGGGCTACTTCACGCAGATGGTGACCGCCTATCCTGAAGTGCTCGCCATGAGCGGGTATCAGGAGCTCATGGCATCGTTCGACAGTCTGCAGCAAGCGGCCACGACCGCACTGGCAAGTCAGTACTTCCTGGGGGGCGGTCAGAACATCACGCTGACCGACGCTCAGAAGTCCATGTTCACCCAGGGGGTGACCGCGATCGGCACTGGCCTGGACCATCTGGTCAGCGATGTCGAGACGCTTCTCCCGCGTGCCATGTTCATCCCTGCTGATATGGGAGCATTTGCTGACACGTCAGGTCTGCTTGGTGCGCTGGCACAGCCGCTCAGTTCCTTTGCCGATGTTCTGCGAAACCTTGCGGGCGAGGTATCATCCCGCGGGATCGAGACACATTTTCTGCCGCTGGCGCTTCTGAACGGCAGCTCCAAGGCAGGCTTCGATGAACTTGTCGCCACCTACAGCACGTCCGATGGCGAACGTGCCAGATTCCAGATCGTCCTCCAGGACCAGCCGTATGCAAAAGCGTCCATGGCCACGGCACTGGAGCTTCGTCAGAATTTCCCGGTCAGCGCTGGTTTTCAGCTGAGCGGCGTCAGTGCGACGGTCCTCGACCTCAGGGATTACCTGAAACGCGACACCCTGCAGTCCATGGCGCTGGTCATCCTCGGCATCGCAGTGGTGCTCGTGATCCTGCTTCGCAGCCTGGTCGCGCCTCTCTATCTCATGGCTACGATCATCCTCAGCTACAGTGCTACGCTCGGTATCAGCCGGCTGGTGTTCGAGGGGATATTTCATCAGGACCTCACCTGGTGGGTCCCGTTCTTCATGTTCGTCCTGCTCGTTGCCCTGGGTATGGACTACAACATTTTCCTCATGGGCCGGGTCAAGGAAGAGGTCGCGAAGTCGGATAATCACGCAGGCATCGAACGTGCCGTCGCTCAGACCGGCAGCATCATCACCTCAGCCGGGCTCATCATGGCTGGTACCTTTGCCGCGCTCATGGCCGGCTCGATCGTCGGGCTGGTGCAGATCGGTTTTTCTATCACGGTCGGCGTGCTCATCGACACTTTTGTCATCCGTACTACGATCGTGCCTGCTATAGCTTCACTGCTGGACAAATGGAACTGGTGGCCGGGGAAGGGGCCAAATGTGAGGAGTTAACGAGTTAACGGGTTATAATCTTCAGAGGTTTAGAGAGTGTAGAGACGAGGCATCCTCCTTAGCCACATGAGCTACGGCGGACATGCTGCCTCGTCTCTCTTTGTATCTTGCCGAAGGTAACGCATCGGCGATCAGGACCGAACGATCCGTTCCGAAAAGGATAGTACTTGCCCCCTATGATTTTGGTTGTATAGTAGAGAGTACTTTCTACTTCAACCATCAATTGTCAGGAGGGGATCATGAAAAGCAGTTTGAAACGCACGCTGGCTGTCGCGGTTGCTGCGGTCTTTCTGTTTTCAACCGCCTCGGCGTATGCAGCACCGCAGCAGACCGCAGCTCAGATACAGGCACAGGTGCAGGAGCAGGAGCAGGAGCAGATAGCCCAGCAGCGTCAACAGATGGCATCTCAGCTGGCTCAGGTCAGGTCGCAGGAACAGACGCAGAAGGACCAGATAGCTACCCAGGTACAGGATGCCAGGGATCAGCAGTGCCAGCAGGTGCAGCAGACCATGGATGACCGCTTGACCACCTACCGGTCAGTGATGACCCTGCGAAAGAGCACGTATGAAGACCTCCTGACCCGTCTGCGGTCGATCGAACAGGAGTTGTCGTCTGCTGGTGTGGACACGACGGAATTTCGGTCCGAAATAGCTGAGCTGGAAGCCAGGATCCAGACCTTCGACGCTGATATGCAGGCCTTTGTGACCAGACTGGACGAGATGAGCGCTGTGGTGTGTTCATCAGAAACCAGTGTCCGGACCACACAGCTGGCCGATGTCCGGGATCTGCTCAAAACCGTACGTGCGGATTCGACGGGTATCCGTCAATTCTACAGCGGTACGGTCAGACCCCGGATCACTGATCTGAGAAGCAGATTTGAGTCAGTTACGCAGGCCAGCACGGATGGATCGAACACGACCGGCTCGTCGACCTCTACCTCCAGTGTGACCAATGAGACCACCGTCAATGGGGTCACGACCAGGACAGTCACGACCACGACCACAGTCAATGGGGAAACCCACACCGAGACGACCACCACCAACGAATAATGTGTGCATCAGTACGGTGAGGCGGGTATGTATGCCACGACAGAACGTTTCATCAAAATGTCAGCCCTGCTGCTGACCACTCTCATACTGATCATGACCCTGTCGGCCTGTACGGCAGTGAAACGCATGGTGCAGCTCACTTCGATGCCCGGTGGAGCACCAGTGCAGGAACAGGTTATGATGCCGGCAGATCCGGTCGCTACCGGCTCGCCTGCGCCTGGGGTTGATCTTGCAGTACCGGTGCAGGCCGGTAGTATCGATCCTGCGATCAAAGAGCTCGACACCTTGATCGAGCAGTCGGACAACAGTGATCTCAGCGACAGTGCTCTGTCGGACAGTAGTCTGGGGTTGTGATGGATGCTTCCCCCTTTGAAAAAGGGGGATCGAGGGGGATTTGAAATTGTTTCTGAGCTTAAACAAATTGGGGTGAAAGAAAACGACCTCACCACTTCGACAGGCTCAGCGCTTGCCTACCCTCTCCTAACAGGAGAGGGGAACTATTTCGTGATGCGTCTCTACTTACTGATATCCAGTTTTATCCGGCCGTCCTCGATCTCGACGATGCGGTCGGCCTGTTCGGCGATCCGGCGGTCGTGGGTCACGATGATAAAGGTCGTACCGGTATCCTGGTTGATCCTGCGGAACAGTTCGTAGATCGACTTCGTCGTCACGGAATCCAGATTGCCGGTCGGTTCGTCGGCCAGGATGACCTTGGGCTGGTTCATGAGGGCGCGTGCGATGGCGGTACGCTGCTGCTGGCCGCCGGACATCTTGGTCGCCAGGTTGTTTTTTACTTTTGACAGACCGACGAGGTCGAGCAGCTCAGCGGCTCTGGCCCGGTCCTGGGCCGTCACGGCTCCGTCGATGCTGCGCGGCATGAGCACGTTCTCCAGCGCGGTGAACTCCGGGAGCAGGTAGTGGAACTGAAAGATGAAGCCCAGCGTCCGGTTACGTACCTGCGCCAGGGCTTTTTTGCCTAGTCTGTCGGTGCGGATACCATCGATCCAGACTTCACCTGAGGACGGCTGATCGAGTGTGCCCAGGATATTGAGCAGGGTGGTCTTGCCGCTGCCGGACTGGCCGATGATGGAGTTGAAGGTGCCCTGGGCAAAGGACACGTTGAGGTCGTAGAGCACCTGGGTGCGGACCGCTCCGTCGTAGAATTTGTCGATATGATTGATAGTGATGATGTCAGCCATTGCGGATCACCTCGATAGGACTGAGACGGGCAGAGGTACGGGCAGGGAACAGACCGGCCAATGTGGCCGCGACGAGGGCGATAGCGCCGGAGGTGAGAGCGAATTTCACGTCCACGACCGCCGGGACGACGGCAGCGCCGTCCGAGGTTTTCACAAAGGTGGCAAAGGACAGGAAGAGCCCGATGCCAAGGGAGACGCCCAGGATGGCGCCGCCCAGACCGAGCAGTGCGCCCTGGATGATGAAGATCCAGCTGGCCGTGCCGTCGGTGATGCCCATGGCCTTCAGAATGCCGACCTGGCGGGATTTCTGCATGACCGTGATGGCCAGGATACTGGCGATGGCGATGACCACGGACAGGATGATGAACACCTGGATCATGGAGCTCGAGGAGCTTTGGCCCTGGAGCGCGCTCAATAGCTGAGCATTCTGTACTTTCCAGCTGGTGACCTTCACTGACTGGGTATCGAGCAGGCCCGTCACCGTCGTAGCGACGGTATCAGCCTTGAACACGTCGGTCACCTGCATGCCGATGGAGGTGACGCGGTCACCGAAGTCGAACAGTGTCTGCACTGAGGCCAGTGGAGCCAGCACCCAGAGATTGTTGATGGCTTCGACCTTTTGGTCAAAGATGCCGGTGATCGTTACCTGTTCCTGTTTGCCAGCCGGGGTGATGAGGGTGACGTTGTCGCCCGCGGTGACGCTCAGCTCAGTCGCCATGGACTTGCCAATGGCCACTTCGTTCGCCTCGATTGGCAGAGTCCCCGTGGTCAGGCTGTCCTGGAAGTGGTACATACCGTCGGCGTCAGTAAACGTGAAACCTCTGACCAGCGCAGGCAGGTCTCGGTCAGTGTGTTTGATAAAGGCATTGCCGTCAGCCACCGCTGCGGGGTACACGACATCCTTCTGCTCTTTCAGCTGGTCCACGATGGCGGTACTGTCAGCGATGAGGCCGCCGCTGGTCTCGGGCAGGATGGTGATATGCGGAGAACGGCCGACGGTCTGGTGGATCAGGTTGGTCTGCAGGCTGCCGATGAGCAGGCCCACGAACACCTGTACCGAGACACCGACCGCAATGCCGAGCATGATGACGAGGGACTGGGTCTTGTGCGAGGTGAGGAACCGCGACGCGATCTTAACTGCGAACATGCGAGCCTCCCTTCGTCAATGCAACGATATTCTGAAAGCTGGATACCGCAGCGTCTGCGCCGACCTTGGCCGGCAGGTCAGACCCGACCGGGAAGGCCCGGCCTGAAACGACCATCTTGGTGGTCAGCTTCTGCTCGTCACGGGCAGCTTTGAGCTGTTCTATAGAGTTCTGTATCTCGACGATGCTGTAGAAATTGGACACCACCAGCACGAGGAAGGCTGGTTTGACGAGCCCGAGTGCTTGGACGATCTCCGAGGTCGGGGTGTCCGACCCGACGAAGATAACTTCATGTCCTGCAAGCGCGAAGAAGTCCGCGATCATGCGCGCCTCGATATCATCAAATTCATCCTCAGGCGAGACCACGATGACCCTGTCCCTCTTCCCTGATGTCTCATGTCTGGTGTCTAATGTCTGCTCCGAAATGAGAGGATAGCAGCATTCCATGATAGTACGGACGATGCTGCTCCTGACCTGTGACTTCCAAACGCACAGCCCGCCCAGGTCGCACTTGGCCTCGGTCTCCCGAAGAGCAGGGATGATGATCTCGGTATAGAGGGTCACTAGGTCAACCGTTCCCTTGTCCACGGCCGTGAGAGCAAGTGTGATACAAGCATTCTTGTCCTCGGCCTCGAGGGCACCGAGGAATTGCTGATAAAATGGATGCATAGGTACTCCTGTATAGTATCTGACAGGATCGTACTATAGGTTTTGGGAAGTGACAATACTCATGTAAAAATTGTATGAAAATTTTTCTTAATCTACTCTTCATGCAGAGTCTACTATACTTTGTATATGTTGAGCTGATCGTTGCATCTGCGTGCAACTAGTGACTGCTTGTCAGAGACGGGATCAGCGGTATACTGGTGATAATCTCAGAGTATGGGCGATGAGTTTTGATCGATTTGGTTCTGTTCCGGAGGAGATCACATGGTAATTCCACACCTGATCCAAGTGACTGACATCGAGCGGCCGTCGCAGGCCATAGCACAATTGATCCGGCAGGCTTTCGACGAAGAGAGAACGGTACTCTGGCTGGTATCGGGCGGCTCGTCCATCGAGGTAGCGGTCAGGGGTCGTCAGCTGCTTGGTCCTGTCGAGGTCGGCGACGTCCTGCTGGTCGGTCTGATC
>CAYOQW010000008.1:6310-13427 GCA_964406175.1 uncultured Candidatus Saccharibacteria bacterium | reverse complement strand
TACGAAGAATAATGAATAGTTGCCGTTATCGCAGTTGCGCCTTCGAATACCGCTCCCAGTTCCGGTAATTTGACGTGCGAGACCATGGACGGTGGTACGGTTAATTGTGGTCCGGTCTCCTCAGTGGCAGGCGCTGCCAACACGTTGACCTTTTCGACGCCACCGGCGGGTGGAAATGCAACGACGTCAGCGCTCACGACGCAGCCTGTGGTTCATGTCGTCGACCAGTTCGGTAACCATGTGAACGACGGTACGACCGTGACGGCGAGTCTGGCCAGCGGCGCGGGTACCCTTCGCAATACCGTCGCAACCACGACAGCTGGCGAAGCGACGTTCACCACGTTGGGGTATTCCAAGGCATCAGAGGATTTCAGCCTTACGTTCACGTCTAATATCAACAAAACGGTCACTTCAGGGGTACTCGCGCAATTGACCCCTGGTGCCGCATCACATCTCGTCGTCACCGGAGCGGCAACAGCTACGGCAGGCAATGATTATACCTCCACGATCACGGCATATGATCTCTATGATAATGTCGCGACTGGATACATCGGGTCCAAGACCCTCGTTTTTTCTGGTGCGAACGATTCCCTCATTCCAGTCATCCACCCGACCGCTAGAGATAGCAGTGACACCAATATTTCTTTTGGAAGCAATACGGCCTTGACCTTTGCTGCCGGTGCGGTGACTTCGGCTCTACGATTGTACCGGGCAGAAGCGGCGACAGTGCATGTCGATGAAGGGGGCATAGACTCGACCGGACATGATCTCAGCGTCACGGTGAATCCTGATACAAAAGCAAAACTGCTTTTTGACACCGAACCTGCTACTCCGGTCACAGCCGGAGCTGTCTGGACCAGTTTCACGGTGAGGATCGCGGATCAGTTCGGGAACCGGACAACGAATACTGATGCTGTCACGGTCGCACCCAGCGCCGGCTCCTTTTTTGCCGGGACGTTGACCAGAAGTGCTGTTGCGGGACTGGCAACCTTCGATGACCTAGCATACCGGACGCCGACAGGTACCATTACGTTGACGGCGACAACCGCGACCGGCCTGACCCAGACTATTTCTTCCAGTGTGCAGATCGATCATGCCGCGCTTGCCAGCCTGACGCTTGCACCTCTCGACGCTACGATCGATGCCGGTTCGTCACAGACATATACCGCCACCGGACATGATGCCTATACCAACACCTGGGTGGAAACCGGAGTGACGTATTCACTTCAGGGTGGCCTCCATGGCGGGACCTGGACCGCAAGCGATACCTATCAGGCACATGATATCGGCACATTTACGGTTGAAGGTACCAAGAGTGCCATCACAGGGAGCACGTCCCTCACGGTCGTCCATGGACCTGCCTATCAGTTCGTCGTTATCGATCCGGTTGACGGAACTGTGGATGCTCCTGTCACGGTCACGGTCGAACTGCATGATTCTTCGGGCAACCGTATTACGTCCGGCGCAGACAAAGATAAGGATGTTACATTAAATACCAATGGTTCTGCCACCGGGTATGGCCTGGTAAATCTCACGAACGGTATCGGAACGAAAGCGATCTCAGACCATGCCGTTGAGACTGTGCATTTGAACTTAACTGATACTGAGGCGACCAGCCTGATCGTTGCGTCCAGTCAGGATGTGGATTTTACCCATGGCGCTGCATCACAGCTTGCCTTTGGGGTCGAGCCATCAGCGATAGCCACGGCAGGAGTGGCCTTTGGGACGCAGCCGGTCGTGAATTCTCTGGACCAGTACGGCAATGTCCGCACGGGCGATTCAGCCACGACCATCACCCTTACCGCCTATACCAACCCTATATGTACTATCGCTGCCACAGGAACATTAGGTGGCACCAAGACCAAGACGGCAGCGGCCGGAGCGGCTGACTTTGTCGGATTGGGAGTGAGTTATCAGACCGCAGAGACGGTCTATCTGCGAGCCTCGGATGGTGTTCGTACGAAGTGTTCGACTGGCATAGCAATTTCTCCAGCTGCGACCGGATATTTCACATTGAACAATGTGACCGAGATCAATGCCGGTGGTGCTACGAGAGCGGCCTATACGATCACCCGATACGACGCGTTTGACAACCTCGTCACCTCGGGCCCGCAGGACGTCTATCTATATTCTGACTCCACTGTGGGGAAGTTCCATTTCTATAATGCTGCCACCAACGGTTCTACGATCTCGAACGTGACCATAGGCAATGGTTCGTCCTCCGCGAACGTCTGGTACTATGACGAAAAAGCAGATACTGCCACCGTGGTCACCGCATCAGATATGACCCCTATCGATGCATCGGATATCAATATTACCAATGCCACGGATCTTATCGATATCAAGGCACCTTCAATTTCTTCTATCACCTCAAACGCAACAGCAGGCGGTGTATTGAAGATCGGGGATTCGATCCTTTTCACTCTAGCTTCTGGATACACGGTCCCCGGAGGGTCAGTAAGCGGTTCCTACAATGGTGTCGTCCTCTCTTGGTTGACCGTTGATGGTGGTGACCACTATACGGCTACCTATACAGTTTCTTCGGGTGACTCAAATCAGAATTCCGCCCTTCAGATATCCGGGGTGGCGCTTACTGATTCGTTCAGCAATACGAGCAGTGCGGCAGCAGGCAGAGATATTCAGAAAACCATCGATGCCAATCGTCCTGCAGTCTCAGATGCCAATATTTCCATCTCTGGAGCGACCGGGACCGGTGGTGTGTACAAGGTCGGTGATACCGTGACCGCGACCTGGAACAATACCGCAGGTGGCGACAATAATGCTGATATCTTTTCGGTGACCGTCAATTTTTCTGCTTTTGGCGGCGGCCCCGCCGTGGGTGCTACCAATAATGCCGGGAACTGGTCTGCTACGTATCCACTGACCACAGGGCTCGACGCAGCAGGGCGCAATGTGAGCGTCACCGCGACCGATACGGCAGGTAATGCGACGACAACATCTGATACCACCAACGCGTCGGTTGATATCACCGCCCCCACGATCTCTGTGGCCGGTACGGTGACATTGACCAATGATGTCGGTGGTGATGGAACTGCCTCCATAGGCGACACTATAACGTATGCAGCCGGGACACCCGGGGCAGCAGACGGAGACAGCTGGACAGTTGATTTGTCAGCGTATGGACGATCTGCTACAGCGGCACCTGGTGCCTATTCAGTCCTTTCGAACAATGACGACGGTGCTTTTGCCGCGACAGAGACGATCACGGACAATGGTGGGAACACCGCGACCGGTTCGATCACCCGAGTCGGCTTCACGAATATCGACAACGTCGCCCCCACGATCTCTGTGGCCGGTACGGTGACATTGACCAATGATATCGGTGGAGATGGAACTGCCTCCATAGGCGATACCATCACCTATGCAGTCGGTACCCCCGGTGCGGCGGATGGCGACATCTGGAGAGTGAACCTATCGGCGTATGGACTGTCGGCGTCAGCTGCCCCTGGCGGCTATGTGGTGGTAGCAGACAATGACGACGGTGCTTTTGCAGCGACAGAGGCGATCACGGATAACGGTGGGAATACCGCGACCGGTTCGATCACTCGTGTTGGCTTTACGAATATCGACAATGTCGCACCTACAGTGACCGATGCGTACGTATCAATTTCTGGTGCGACAGGAACGGGTGGGGCCTACAAAGCAGGGGATACCGTCACCGCGACCTGGAACAATACCGCAGGTGGACAGAATAATACTGATACGATCACCGCAGTGACCGTTGATTTCTCCGCCTTCGGTGGAGGGCCAGCAGTCGGGGCGACCAATACCGCTAGCAGCTGGGCTGCGTCGTACACACTCCTCGTTGCGATGGATGCTGTAGGACGCAATGTCAGCGTGACCGCCACGGACAATGGTGGAAATTCGACGACCGCAGCCGATTCGACCGGGGCAACGGTCGATACGACCCCACCGGTGATCACTAATCCGGGAGCACTCACCCTGATGGCAGATGGCGGTACGCTCCTCATCGCGGGCATTGGCGATACGGTCAGCCTTTCTGGTGTGATACTCAACGCTACCGACACTGACAGCATCACCATCGATCTGACCGGTCTGACCGGTCAGGCTGCGCTCGCAGAGGGTGTGACGTCCAGTGCTGTGATCCAGGGATCTCTTGATTCCACGACCCAGAGTTTCACCATCACGGTCACAGATAATGCAGGCAATATCGATACCGATACGGTCACTTTTGACGTTGACAATACACGTCCGACCGCTCCGACCGCCGTAGCGGTCACTGCTGTCGGCGGGACCGTCGTGGGTAACACGCTCAATACAACGAATACGCACATGACGGGCACGGCGACCATATCACCCGGAGAAGCAACGGGTGGACATGCCCATTTGCGGGTCGCTGGGGTTGAACGGTTGCTTGATAACACGATCCTGATCGGCGACACGAGCGTTTCGTTCACGACCTCTGACGGCAGTCCGATCAATGCAGAGCTTCAGACAGCGATCGCCACCGGTGGCGCCGTGAGCGTCATCGTCCTCGACAGGGCAGGTAACAGCGCCATCAGCACTGTTGCCAATCCCACCCTGTCGGTTGATTATGTTTCCCCTACCTTGAGCGTTTTGTTCCAGGATGGTGATGGATGGACCAATAATACAGAATCAGTCTCCGGTATCAATCTGGCCGTTACCACGAGCGGCATCGAAGATGGTCAGACCATCTTCTGTACTATCACGGATGCCGGAAATGCTCATTCCGTGGGCCCTGTCTCAGGCCTCGTCTCGACAAATGCCGTGACCATTGCCTCCACAGCGTTGACCACGTTGAATGACGGGACGATCACGGTCAGCTGTTCGGGGAGTGAAATTTCAGGAAATTCGGCAACCAATACGGATACTTCAGCGAAGGATGCTCAGGCACCTGCAGTTGTACTAACGGATAATCACCCTGATGATATTGTCCGCGCGACCGAGGGGGTAACGATCACGGCGACGTTTACGGAAAGCAATGCACCACTAGCCTCAACGCCTACGATCACTGTTGGCACGACAGGGATCGAAAACTTTCCCATGACCTGGGTTTCCGATCTGGTATGGAGATATGGATGGATCGTTCCTCCGGGTCATGACGGAACACAGACGATGGTAATCACGGTAACTGACCCAGCAGGCAATCCAAATTCATCTGCTACAGGGAAAGTGACCTATACGATAGATAATATTGCACCTTCTGTTGTGTTGTCTTCCGCGACCGTGAACCCAACCAATGGACTCATCGCAACGACAGCTCAATTTGATGAGAATATGGTCAATTTTGTCGTTGGGGACATTTCTGTCTCTGGAGGTGTTGCTCAGGATTTTATCGCTGTCGATGGTGATACGTACACTTTTAATGTGAACCCAACCGATGGACCTGCACAAGCAGTTACCATTCAGCTTTTAGCGGGCAGCGCGACAGATATTGCAGGTAATGGACATATTATTTCGAATATGTTGAATTACACTTCAGACACGGTAGCCCCGACCTTGGTGCTGGCAACCGTGACTCCAAATCCGACGAACGGACTGATCGCGGTGAGCGCAACGTTCAGTGAAAGTGTGACCGGGTTCGCTATCGGAGATATCGATGTCACCGGTGGAACAGCCCAGAATTTCGCAGGTTCGGGTGCATCATATACCTTCAATGTCTCTCCGACTCCTGGTCCTGCGCAGGCAGTGACGGTTCAGGTGTTGGCTAACAAGGCAGCTGATGCAGCGACCAACGGGAATACAGTATCAAATCTGTTGTCCCATACTTCCGATACTGTGGCACCGACCATTGACTCTATCACTTCCACAACACCGAACGGATATTATAATGTTCCTGACGCGATCAATGTGACCGTCACGTTTTCAGAAGCGGTAACGCTCGCAGGCGGTACGTTGAACGTGACATTGGATACTGGGGATGTGATCGCGATCTCGGCTTTTGGCCCTTCGCTGACCGCGACCGGTACCTACACCGTAGGCACTGGTGATACCAGCCTTGACCTTGATGCAACAGCTATCGCGCTGAGCGGAGGAGCGACCCTCAGAGATGCGGCGACCAACAATACAGTAGTAACTTTGCCGGCCACGACCATCGCGGATGGAAGTGCGATCGTCGTCGACACGACAGCTCCAAACCTTACGCTCGCAACCGTGACTCCAGACCCGACGAACGGATTGATCGCCGTGACCGCTGAATTCAGCGAGGATGTGACCGGATTTGCCATCGGAGATATCGATGTTACCGGCGGTGCAGCTCAGGACTTCGTGGCGACCGATGGCAATTCGTATACGTTCAATGTCTCACCGACCCCAGGTCCTGCACAGACGGTGACGATCCGGGTGTTGGCGGACAAAGCCGCCGATCCTGCAGGCAATGGCAATACACCTTCTAACGTTCTGAATTACCAATCTGATACAGTTGCTCCAACGGTACTCCTTGGTTCTCTGACTCCAAATCCGACCAATACTCTCATAGCAGTGACTGTCGAATTCAGTGAGGACGTGACCGGGTTTGTCATCGGAGATATCGACGTCACGGGGGGGGCAGCTCAGGACTTTGTGGCGACGGATGGCAATTCATATACCTTCAATGTAAGTCCGATCCCAGGGCCATATCAGTCAGTGACCATTCAAGTGCCGGCAAACAAGTCAGCCGATGCCGCGACCAACGGTAATGTAATTTCCAATATGTTGAGCTTTACGTCTGATACAATCGTTCCGACCGTTCTGCTTGAAACGGTGACTCCAAACCCAACGAACGGATTGATCGCAGTAACAGCTGAGTTTAGTGAAAACGTGTCCGGGTTTGTCATCGGAGATATCACCGTCAGCGGTGGGTCAGCTCAGGACTTCGTGGCGACCGATGGCAATTCGTATACGTTCAATGTCTCACCGACTCCTGGCCCTGTGCAGACGGTGACGATCCGGGTGTTGGCGGACAAAGCCGTCGATCCTGCAGGCAATGGCAATACCGTATCGAACATATTGACCCATCAATCAGACACCGTCGCCCCGACCTTGTTGCTGGCAACCGTGACTCCAAATCCGACGAACGGCCTGATCGCGGTGACCGCGACGTTCAGTGAAAGTGTGACTGGATTTGTGATCGGAG
>CAYOQW010000008.1:0-6210 GCA_964406175.1 uncultured Candidatus Saccharibacteria bacterium | reverse complement strand
TCACCTCCACCACACTGAACGGATATTATAATGTACCCGATGCGATCAATGTGACGGTTACGTTCTCAGAAGCAGTGACGCTGGCAGGTGGGACGCTCAACGTCACCCTGGATACTGGGGATGTGATCGCGATCGCGGCCTTTGGCCCTTCGCTGACTGCGACCGGTACCTACACCGTAGGCACTGGTGATACCAGCCTTGACCTTGATGCAACAGCTATCGCGCTGAGCGGAGGAGCGACCCTCAGAGATGCGGCGACCAACAATACAGTAGTAACCTTGCCGGCCACAACCATCGCTGATGGAAGTGCGATCGTCATCGACACGACAGCTCCAAACCTTACGCTCGCAACCGTGACTCCAAACCCGACGAACGGATTGATCGCAGTGACTGTTGAGTTCAGCGAGGATGTGACCGGGTTTGCCATCGGAGATATCGATGTCACCGGTGGTGGAGCTCAGGACTTCGTGGTGACCGATGGCAATTCGTATACGTTCAATGTCTCTCCGACTCCTGGTCCTGCGCAGACAGTGACGATCCGGGTGTTGGCGGACAAGGCCGCTGATCCTGCAGGCAATGGTAATACCATATCGAATATATTGACCCATCAATCAGACACGGTAGCCCCGACACTCTTGCTGGCAACCGTGACTCCAAATCCGACGAACGGTCTGATCGCGGTGACCGCGACGTTCAGTGAAAGTGTGACTGGATTTGTGATCGGAGATATCGATGTCACCGGTGGAACAGCCCAGAATTTCGCCGGATCGGGAGCATCGTATACGTTCAATGTCTCTCCGACTCCCGGCCCAGCACAGTCAGTGACGGTTCAGGTGCTGGCGAACAAGGCCGCTGATGCTGCGACCAATGGGAATACAATATCTAATCTGTTGTCTCATACCTCCGACACTGTCGCACCGACTATTGACTCTATCACCTCCACCACACTGAACGGATATTATAATGTACCCGATGCGATCAATGTGACCGTCACATTCTCAGAAGCGGTAACGCTCGCAGGTGGAACGCTTAACGTCACCCTGGATACCGGCGATGTGATCGCGATCTCGGCTTTTGGCCCTTCGCTGACTGCGACCGGTACCTACACCGTGGGGACAGGCGATACCAGCCTCGACCTTGATTCAACGGTTATTGCGCTCAGTGGCGGAGCGACCCTCAGAGATGCGGCGACCAACAATACAGTAGTAACATTGCCGGCCACGACCATCGCGGATGGCAGTGCGATCGTCGTCGACACGACTGCTCCGACCGTGGTCCTTGCAACAGTGACCCCAGACCCTACGAACGGGCTGATTTCGGTGACTGCGGAATTCAGCGAGGATGTGACCGGGTTTGTCATCAGCGACATTTCGTTGACGGGTGGGGTAGTGCAGAACTTTGCTGGCTCCCTGTCGTCATATAGCTTTGACATTGATCCGAACAACGGTAATTCAGTCCTAGTCAGCATTCGAATTCCTGCAAGCATGGCGATCGATGCTGCTGGCAACGGGAATGTCATATCCAATCTATTGACCCATACATCCGATACAGTCGCACCGACCGTGCTGTTGGCAACGGAGACTCCAAATCCGACGAATGGACTGATAGCAGTGACAGCTGAGTTCAGTGAAAATGTGATCGGGTTCGCTATCGGAGACATCGACGTCACCGGAGGTTTAGCTCAGGATTATGTTTCTCTGGATGGTAATTCATATACCTTCAATGTCGATCCGACCAATAGCCCTGCACAGACCGTGACCGTCGAGATCCCAGCTGGCAGTGCATTCGATACGGTCGGGTATGGTAACGATATATCCAATACCCTTACCCATACCTCTGACACCGTCGCTCCGACGATCGACTCCATCACCTCCGTGACCGCAGACGGTCTGTACAATGAACCTGACATGATCAATGTGACCGTTACGTTCTCAGAAGCAGTGACCCTCGCAGGCGGGACGCTCAATGTGACCCTCAGCACTGGAGATATTGTTGCTATCGGCGCTTTTGGCCCTTCACTAACCGCAACTGGTACATATACGGTGGGTGCCAGTGATACGAGTTCTGACTTGGATTCCACTGGTATCGTGTTGAGCGGTGGGACATTGCGGGATGCTGCGACCAATAGCGTCGTGGTAGCTCTGCCGGCCACGACTATCGCCGATGGCAGTGCGATCGTCATCGATACGACCTCGCCGACCGTGGCGCTTGGTTCAGTAACTTCGAATCCTACCAACGGGTTCATCGCGGTGACGGCTGAATTCAGTGAGAATATGACGGGATTCGACGTTGGTGATATCACCGTTACGGGCGGTGTTGCTCGCGACTTTGTCGTCATCGATGGGAACTCCTACACCTTTAATGTTGATCCTATAGATGGTCAGTCCCAAGCAGTGACCATTCAAGTTCTCGCAGACAAAGCCATAGATCCGGCGGGGAACGGGAATACTGCTTCCAATACGTTGAGCTATACCTCTGACACGGTTGTCCCGTCCGTCGTGCTCACTTCAGGGACCCCCAATCCGACCAACGATCTGATCCTCGTCACGGCCCAGTTCAGCGAAGCAGTGACCGGATTCAGCTTTTCCGATATCTCCGTGACCAATGGAGATGTCGGTAATTTCACACCGATCGATACTGACACCTACACATTCGAGGTCGATCCGACGAACGGAGCCTCGGTGACCGTGACTATCCAGATCCCTGCCGATCGGGTTGTCGACCTCGTAGGTTATGGGAATACCGCTTCCAACCAGCTGGTCTACACAGCCCCCGTCATCACGATCGTCAATCCGACCAGTGCACCTGCCCTCACCAAGACCATCACCGCCAGCACGAACAGTGGAACTCTGACCAAGTCAGACAATGCCGGCGCGACCTGTGACGATTCGCTTACGTTCGTTACCTATGCTGCAACGACATTCTCTACCGAAGCCGACAACGGCAAGACGGTCTGCTATATGGCCGAAGATATTGCTGGCAATGTCACCTTTGCATTGTCTGCTCCTATCGCCGGCATCGACCGTACCGGCCCCATCGCTCCGGTCTTTGCGCTGCTCGATCCCATCAACAACGTTAATCGTACCCAGGTCACCATCTATGGTGTCGGCGAAGCTTTTGCGAATATTGCCTGGAGCATCAATGATACGGACGATGCGACCGCCGCCATCACGGGTACGAGCAGCGTGAGCGCCGGCGGACTGATCGCGATCACTGGCATCAATGTTGCTACCTTGTCCTATGGCGTGCTGACCGCGACACTCACCCTGACCGATCCGCTGACCAATGTCGGTGTGTCCGGTACTGATACTGCGAGCTACTATCCCTATGAAGGCCGGAATATCAAAGCCATCGGGCCGGCGGTGTACTTCATCCAGGGTGGTCAGAAGCATATCTACAATTCAGAACTCATCTTCCTCTCGCACGGCTATTCCTGGTCCAATATCAGCACTGTGACCAACGTTGTCCTCGCCAACTTCACGACCGGTGAGCCGGTGGCCTACAATGTGAACTATCGCAACGGCCATTTGCTCAAAGCATCTGCTCCTGATGTCTACTATATCGAAGGTGGCCAAAAACGTCTGATCCGGAGCTGGGAGCTGTTCCAGATCCTGGGCTTCCGCGCTGAGGACGTGATCAACACGACCGATGTCGAGCTCAGCTACCTCCCGACCGGTGAAAACATGGTCTACACCCCGCGGGCCAACGGCATCCTCATCCGTGGTTCGGATCCGACAGTCTATCTGCTCGATGGCGGGGAAAAACGTCCTATTGAGTCGGCCGAGATCTTCTTTTCCCGCGGCTACAGCTTCGGGTCGGTCGTCTATGTCCATGACCTCGAGCTGCCTCTGTATCCGACCGGTCCTGCGGTCACCTACAACGTCCACTACCGCGACGGTCAGGTGATCAAGGGTTCGGGCCCTGATGTCTACCTGGTGGACAACGGGGTGAAGCAGGCCTTCTTGACCTGGTACCAGTTCCTCGATTGGGGATCTGTCCTGCATTTTGCTCCAGCTGACATCAGACCCGTCTCTGACCTCGAGCTCAGCTATATCCCTACCGGTGCGGCCATGGATTTCCGGCCCCGGGCAGAGGGAGCGATCCTGAAGGGATCAGCACCCGAGGTGTACATCCTGTCCTCTGATCAGCTGCATCGCTTCCCCTCCGGTGAAGTCTATCTCTCCCAGGGACATACCTGGTCTCAGATCGTGGAGATCTCTGACCTGGAGCTCATACGGTACGCAGTCGGTGCTCCGGTCAGTTACAATGTCCATTTCAGGGATGGTCATGTCATCCAAGGCAGCGGTCCGGATATCTTCTACGTCGATGATGGTGCGAAGAGTGTGTATCTCACCTGGAGCCAGTTCCTCGCCTGGGGAACCGTGCTTGGATACACCCCGGCAAGTATCGTTTCAGTCTCTGATCTCGAGCTCAGTCTGATCCCTGCCGGTCCGGACATGGAATTTTTCCCCTTTGCCGAAGGGACGATCCTGAAGGGCTCAGGCCCGGATGTCTATATCCTGCAGAACGACGAACTTCACCGGTTCCCGACTGCCGAGATATTCGTCTCTCATGGCTACCTCTGGCCTGAGATCATTGAGATCTCGGATATCGAGCTCATGCGGTACGCTATCGGCGAGCCGGTCGTATAGGGGGAAAAGTCCTCCGACTTCGTCCTTCGGCTTGGTGGCCTCACTTTGGACTACGTTTAGGAGTTGCTGATGAACGGGAGGTAGTCATCCCGTGAAACAGTCTGCCAGGTCGCTTCAGGATACGCGGCTTTCCAGGCTTTCGGTTCTTTGGTTTTTCGTGTCGTCCACTTGAATTCATAGCCGGCGAGCAGACCGCCGGACTCCTCTACATAATCCACTTCCTGCTGGTCGTAGGTACGCCAGAAATAGGAGTTGACGGTATTTCTGGCGTAGTCATTCTTTTTTTTGCGTTCGGACCAGAGGTAATTTTCCCAGAGCTGGCCCACATCCGCGCGCTGATCGAGCGGATTGAAGTTGTTGATCAGGGCATTTCTCAGGCCATTGTCGAGGAAATAGTACCGACAGGTCTTGGTGATCTCTTTGCGGTGATTGCGGCTGTAGCCATGCACCCGCTGGATGATGAATACTTTTTCCAGCAGATCGAGATAGCGTTCCACAGTATCCAGATTTAGCGATAGACCGGAGGACAGCTCTCGCAGTGATACCTCATGACCGATCTGAAATGCGATCAGCCGCAGCAGGTCGACGAGTTTGTCGGCATGGCGAATGTCCCGCAGGATCAGGAGGTCGCGGAACAGGTAGTTGTCGACTATTGATTTCAGGAGCGCTTGCTTGTCGGTGAGGTCGGGACAAGCGAAAACTTCGGGAAATCCTCCGTAGATGAGCCGGTCCGGCAGCCGGGCCATGGTCTGGCTGGGATTTTCGGTCGGGGTCAGTTCCATCTGGCTCAATGGGTAGAGATGGTAGATCCATGCCCGTCCCACGAGAGGCTCTCCTATCTGTCGTGCGAGTTCAAAGGAGGACGAACCGGTAGCCAGGACGCGCAGAGCAGGGAAGTGGTCGACGATCAGCTTCAGACTCAGGCCGATCTGGGGGATCTGTTGGGCTTCGTCGACGAGGAGCAGGTCTGTCGAACCCAGTCGGGAGCGCAGTGTCTCCAGACTTCGGCTTCCCAGCCAGAGTGCATCCTGATCATCGCCGGAGAGTTCCATGGTCGTACTCTCAGGAAATCCTGAACGAATTTTCCGCATGAGCGTGGTCTTGCCTACCCGCCGGGGACCATAGAGGATCACAGCCTTTCCCGGCTGGAGATGGGCGAGCAGATCTGTTTCTATGGAACGTTTGATATACATATTCTGCCTAATTTGGATGGGTAGCAATACATATTTTACCTAATTTGGATGGCACGGTCAATAGCTCCCAATTCGATGAGTATAGTCATGTAATTTCACCGAATTAGATGAGTTCGGTCATCGTTTTATGCTTTTCAGAGAATGAAATCAAGAGACCGCCCCGGCGTTCTTTAGTACGCCACCCCTCCACGGAGGGGAATCATGGGTTTCAGTTTTCGAGGTACGGAATTATTCCCCTTCATTGAAGGGGTGGCAGCGTTTCGCTGACGGGGTAGTGTATTTTCCCTCCGTGGAGGGGTGGCTGGAGGCCGGGGTGGTCACTTTTCTGGGTGAGGCCGCCGAGTCGAACGGAGTATATATACATT
>CAYOQW010000007.1:0-13494 GCA_964406175.1 uncultured Candidatus Saccharibacteria bacterium | reverse complement strand
TTTGAATATTTACGGGAGTGCCTATTCACTGATCCTGGGGCACGAAACGCCCATCAGTATCTATGTAAAGAAGTTGATAGAGAAAGGGGATGTTTTTTCCAATGCAGTCATTGGCTCGTGTCGACGCTGTACTTTTGTACAATATAATCCACTATTACGATATTTTCAAAAAACCAACAAGGAGATCCTTTTTAGCTCATTTGCTGGCATTCCACTCATTCGTTACAATATCCACGATGAGGGTGGTATCATAACTCACTCGGCACTGCAAAAAAAGATAAATACTTTAGGTACGGACTTTAGTGCTGACCTTACAATCAAAGGGTTAGATGATAATAATTGGAGATTGCCTTTTGTGTATTTGTTTGGCAAAAGTAATAATGTAATTTCTTTTTATGGTTTGAAGATATATCCAGAAAATATTCAGGCATCATTAGAGTCTGATAAGCTCAAAAAATATGTTTCGGGGCGATTTCAAATGCGTGCGAAAGAGAATTTGGCTGGGTATCGTGAATTTCATTTGGATATAGAATTGGGGCTAAATGTTATCCCTGATACGCAGATTGAAGTGCTAATTGAGACGGAGGTTGTTAGAGTCCTGAAGAACAAGAATGCAGAATATAACTGTTTGAATCAAGCGTTAGGTGAAAAAAGTTTACCTGCTTTTATGTTTTTTCAAAAAGGGACAGGCGTTTTTTCGATGACTTCAGTCAAGCACGTTTGGGCTATCTCATCATAAAGGTAGGATTATGGAAGGTCCATCGTTGATTAAAAAGACGGATTTAGTATCTTTTTTGAAAGATCAACCGTCGGTTGTATATATTGATGACCTTGAATCGCAGCTTAAAGCACTTTTTTTAGTCAAAAATCCCCAAATGCATATATTTGGAAGTGCAAGAATTTTTGACTCCGTTGAATTTAAAAATTTTTCAAAGAATATAAAATCTAACCTTGTTTTTTTCCCTTGGTTAAAAAAAGTAGTAAAGATTGTAAATGAAGAAGATTATTTTTTACTTAAGACCAGCAGAAATGCGCCATTAATCAATTTTGACGAACTTAAATGTATCAAGAAGAGTAGGGTGGCGTTAATTGGGATGAGCGTTGGTAGTAATATAGCGCATGCATTAGGCCTAATGGGTTTTTCAAATATGTTGCTTTGTGATCATGACGATCTCGAATGCGTGAATTTTAATAGGTTATTAGGTGGCATTGATGAAACGGGAATAAATAAAGCCGAATTAGTTGCTCGGAGACTATATGGGAACAACCCATATGCGAAGCTAGATGTCTTAGCTATGAAAATAACGACTGACTTATTAGATCAACAACATAATCAAGAACAAATTCAGGTAATTGTAGAAGAGATAGATAGCTTAGATATGAAAATTGATATCAGACGGTGGGCAAAGCAGCGGGGGGTTGCAGTTGTTATGTTAACAAGTAATGTTCATGGACTTATTTTGGATGTTGAACGTTATGATTTGGATCGTACAATAACCATATTGGGAAGAACTGAAAAATTTTGGTACAATATTATGAAGAAAAGTGATGGTTCGATGGAGCAAAGGTTAAAAATGGTAAATGCAATTGTGGGAAAGAATGTAATGGATAATCGTATGCGTTCAGCATTATCCGAGATAGGGAAAACGATTATTACTTGGCCGCAGTTGATATCAGCAGGAATGCTTGAGGGGTCAATAGGTGTGGCGACATTGTTGAATATAGCAACGGGTAGAGATAAGGAAAAGTGCTATAGAAGAGTGATACATACAATTGATTAGTGCGAATAGAGGTTGATAAATGGATTTATTGATTACGATTATTACAGTGGTTGGGATCTTTTTTTTAGGGCGTTTAGTTCTGTTAAGTAATCGAAAAAGTGCAACTGCTAATAGTTTCATTTTATTTTGTTTTACTCAAGCATGCTGGACAATTGTTAATTATATTTCTTTACAGTCCAAGTCGCCTGAAACTACACTTTTCTGGGTTAGACTTGTAATGTTTTTTGCTGTTACTCTTGGCTTGTCGCTGTTTCTTTTTATTTATTGTTTTCCGCGTCAAGTAGTCAATTTTTCACCGAAGCAAGTATTCATTGTAGGCTTCCCTGCAGTTGTGGCTATGGTGACTGCATTGTCGCCTTTTCTATTTGTGAGAATGAATTCGACTGAATTTGGATTTTCTCCGGTCCCGGGACCGGGAATAACTGTTTTTATTATTACATTTTTAGGATATCTATCGTCCGGTATTATTGTATTTTATAATAAATACCGCACGGCCACGGGACTGTTTAGGCAACAGCTAAAGTATTTGTTATTTGGTTGCATCTTTTTGCTTCTTGCTCTGTTTGTTAGTAATTTTTTATTAGTAGTACTATTCAACAATACGCGTTTTATTTCTTTCGGTCCTTTGTTCATTTTATTTTTCATTGGCACTGCTGCCTATGCCATCATTCGCTATCGCTTGATGGACATCCAGGTAGTGATCAAGCGTAGTGTGATGTTCTCGACGCTCCTGGCGATCACGGTCGGTATATATGCGGTCAGCATTTTGGCTTTGCAGAAGCTCGTGCTGATGAATTCTGCTCGCAGCAGCGAATATTCAGGCATCATCGCCACGCTGATTCTGGTCGTCACCATCGACCCACTGAAGAAACTTATTGAAAAAACCACTGAACGGGTCTTCTTTCGAACGCATTATGACGTTCAGTCGACGGTATTGAGCCTCAGTAAAAGTATTACCGAGACGGTCAGTCTGCAGGCTATCACCGATCAGATCCTGGAAACGCTCAATCTGACCTTGAAGCCACGGGGTGTCGGTTTGTGGCTGGTGCATAAGAAGTCGGGTGTTTTTGATCCCATTATTACGCACCCTATCAGGCATGTGGGCGATATCGCGCTGGTGACAAAAACAGTTAATACGATATGCAGGCTGGCCCATGAGCAGGGCATGGATGAGCTCTGTGTCACGGACGAGCTCGCGTTGAGCATTAAGAGAAATGTCGTTGATCCGCGGCTTCCCGACCTAGTCCGCATGCTGGAGCAGAGCGGTATTGCGATCTATATGCCGTTGATACGGAAGAATGAGTTTTCCGGCGCTTTCTTTCTCCGTGGCAAGAGATCGGATAACGCGTATACCAAAGAGGATATCAGATTTCTTGATCTCGTCGCGCACCAGGCGTCGATCGCTATCGATAATGCTTTACTCTACACGGATCTGGAAGCGCGAGTGGACGAGCGTACAGCGCAGGTCAGGGAAAAGAATCGCGATCTGACGACGTTGCAGCAGGTATCGACTCAGGTGATCCAAAGTATAGACTTTCAGGTTACCATTCAGAATATCATCAATGCTGCGCACGCGGACCTGGCTTATGCGGGTGCATTGTATCTGAGCTACGAAGCCGTCACAGGAGATATCCGACTGGCAGCTCATTCACAGAATAAAGAGGTCGTCGCTGCCTTCGGGGAGATAGTGACAATTGATGCGTTCAGAGGAAATACGGAAACACTTACTTGTGTCTCCGATCTCATCAAGACGCGGAAAACGGTTATCGTGGAAAAGCTCAGTGAGCTTATCTCTCCCGCCATTTCAGCCCGCTCTATCGGTGTTGTCCAGAAGGCGCTTCGGGCAAAAAGTGCTGTGGCCATGCCGGTCGCTGCCGAAGGAGATGTTTTTGGGATCATCGTCTACCTTCTGGAAGAAGCTCCGCCTGACATTCAGAGATCACAGGTGGAAATGATGGAGGCTCTGGCACATCTTCTCGCGATCGTTACCCGCAATGGACGGTATTTTCAGGAGATCCAGGACAGCAACAAGAAGCTTCAGAATGCATATCAAATGATCAATGATCAGCTCAAGCAGCTGGAAGAGGCTAACAAGCATCTTCAGAAGCTTGATAAAGCCAAGTCGGAGTTTCTCTCTATCGCGTCGCATCAGCTCAGGACACCGCTTTCCGCGATCAGAGGGTACCTTTCGCTCCTGGAGGATGGGGATTACGGTGCCCTGACTGAAAAGCAGAATGTGGTGCTGGGTAAAACCGAAGATAACGTGAAGCGACTCGTCGCTCTAGTCAATGATCTCCTCAGCCTGGCCCGAATCGAGGCCGGGACTGGCCCAAAAGGGCTTTCACTTAATACGATCGATCTTTGCGGACTGATCGACATGGTCGCCGAGGAATTAATGGTCAATGCCAAGAATCGGGATATCGAATTGATCTGGAAGCGTCCCGCGTCTGCGGTTCTGGCAGAGGTGGACAAGGAGAAATTCGAGCAGGTGGTCATGAATCTCATCGATAATGCCATCGACTACACCCTGGAGGGGTCAGTAACCGTAAATCTTTCGGAGATCGGGAAAGCTATTGTTTTTTCCGTTACCGATACCGGTATTGGCATTGAGCCGGATGTCATTGATAATCTATTCACTAAGTTTTATCGGGCTTCTGACGCGGTCAAGGTGCGCCCCGACGGGACCGGTATCGGGCTGTATGTCTGTAAAACGGTCGTGGAATCGCATCATGGCAAGGTCTGGGTAGAAAGCCAGAGAGGCAAGGGAACAACATTTTTTGTTGAGCTGCCCAAAAAACAACCGAAGTTGAAAGCTGGACCGGTCATCCCGCTCGTAGCGCTGCCCGTTAGCCCGGCGTAGAACTGTTGCCTTTTAGCTGAAGATCTCATTGTAAAAGCACCCTCGGGGGTGCTTTTTGTTACCTTGGGCTTCTCGTGCTGCATCTACCTCATCAATACCAGACACTGACGCCGCGTTCCGAGACAAAAACATCAAGAGGGTAGAGTCCGGCTTCTTCCCAGGCCCACTCGATATCTTCTTTCACGAACTGGTCGAAGCAGGCTGCGATACCGCAGTCCCCGCCTCCTGCTCCGCTCAGCTTGCCGGCGCCCTGATGCTGTTTGGCGATATCGGCGAGTTTTGCCAGCTCCGGTGTCTCAATGCTGACGGAAGATAGATCACCCAACTGCTTGAGACACAGGCGGTTGGCTTCAATACAGTTGAGGATATGGGCCTGATTGGCCGTCTTGATGGCTTCCAGAAGCGTTTCAGTTGTCTGTTTGAGCATGGACATCATGTCGCCGTAAGAGCCAGGATCCCGATCCTTGAACTTCTGGATCTTCTGTATCAGGTCGACCGTGGAAGCTGGTTTTCCTGCCCAACCGGCAAAGAGCTGCATGTCAGGCGGTAAGGTGACTTTTTCGATGGACAGACCAGGCCAGTCTGCTGCAGCGACGTCCTTGAGTGGTTTCTTCTCTGCTATTTGTCCACTGAGCCAGGCGGCATCGAACCGCTGGTATCGCTGCACGCCTCCAAAGGCGCAGGCCGCAATGTCGAAACCGCTGCCGCTGCTGCCCTGAGCAAGATAGTGAGAGATGGCAGCAAGTTTAAAGATCAGCATGGTCGTGTCTGGTTTGGCGAGGTCGTAGCCGTGTACTTTCAGCAATGTCCCTATGAGCGCTGCCGTGATCGCGGCGCTCGTACCGAGTCCGGTCTTCTGCTGGGTGCCGTCGGCGATCGTGATCGTGTGCTCGATAGAATCGGTGCTGATCGAAAAACCTTTGATGTCCTTGCCGTCTTCGGTCAGGTACCTGAGCACGGTCTCTATGGCACGGCGAGATATTTCAGCTTTCGCTTTATCTTCTTCGTTCAAGACTTCTTTAAAGGTGAACGTGCCGTCTTGAAAAATACCATGGATATTGGTGAGCTTGATGTCGGGGCAGTTGAGCAGCATTTCTTCGCTGTCTTCATAATCGCAGTACACGTAGCGGTCGAACGCAGCCACAATAGAGGAGTTACCGTTTTCCAGAACGGACCATTCGCCGGAGATCATGAGCTTGCCGGGAGCTTGTACGGTGAGTTTCATCTATAATTCTTCCATAAACTATGTACGAAGCGGATTTTACACCTTTTTCAAGACGCAGGCTACATGCTTTGCGCCCGTAGAAGCATTCGGCAATACTAAAGAGGGTACTCCGTAGCGGGGACAGAACATAGGATATGGTGCGGCATCGAGCTCCTGCAGGCTGTATCGTCAATCCCAACATTCTTGACGTGGACATGTGAAAAAGGTATAAATACTCCGTATGAAAATGTATTACGGTATCATACCCTATGGAACGAGAACGAATTTCTATCACGGTCCGTAAGCCTCTCCTCAAAAAGATCGACAGCATGGTAGACGGTATGAAAATACGCAACCGGTCCCATGCGATCGAATTCCTTTTATCTAAATCGCTGAGTCCGTTCGTGTCCAAGGCAGTGATCCTGGCAGGAGGCCCTGGGACGCGCATGCGGCCGTTCAGTTATGAGATACCTAAATCACTCATCCCGGTCCAGGGCAAAGCACTCCTGCAGTACACCATAGAACTGCTCAAGCAGCACGGTATCGTCGATATCGTGATTTCAATCGGACATCTGGGAGACAAGATACGTGAATATTTCGGCGACGGCGACCGGTACGGAGTTAACATCCAGTACATCCAGCAGTCCAGCGAAGTCGGGACAGGCGGCGCTCTGGCCGGGACCGTCGGCTATTTTACCAAAGAGCCGTTCGTGCTCGTGCACGGGGATATTTTGATCGATATTGATCTGCAGGAGCTTATATCTTTTCACCAGGAACACGAATACTGCGTGTCAATGGCCCTAACCTCAGTGCAGAATCCGTCCGAATTCGGCATGGTCTCGGTGCGCGGGAACAATGTGGTAGCATTTTCAGAAAAACCAGATAAAGATAAATCCAGCTCGCATCTCATCAATGCGGGTCTCTATATCTGCAATCCGGCGATCTTTGATTATCTGCCGCCCTCGGGTTCGTTTTCACTGGAGAGGGACATATTTCCGGAGCTGATCCGGGACCATAAACTTGGCGCCTATATGTTCGATGGCATGTGGTACGACGTGAGTACCCCTGAGATCTACGAGCAGGTCCTAAAGGAGTGGAGAATATAGCATGGAACAAACTTTCGGACTGTCATTCATGCATGCCACAGAGATGGCGGCGATGGCAGCAGCTCGGAGCATGGGGCAGGGCGACCGCAAGTTGAGCGATTCGCTCGCGGTAGAGGCCATGCGCGTTGAATTCAATCATCTCGTCATGCGCGGTACGATCGTCATCGGAGAAGGTGAACGCGACAAGGCGCCGATGCTGTATGTCGGTGAGCACGTAGGATCGTGGGAAGATAATGGCATGGAAGTGGATATCGCCGTAGATCCCCTCGAAAACACCAATGCTACGGCCAACGGAACCAGTAATGCCATAGCGGTGATCGCCGTTTCAGAAAAAGACGGGCTCCTCCATGCTCCGGATGTCTACATGGACAAGATCGTGGTCGGGCATGATGCCAAGGGTGTCGTCGATATCGATGCTCCCCCGGAGGATAATCTCATCAATATCGCCAAAGCCCTGGACCGGCGGGTAGAAGACCTGACGGTCGCGATCCTCGACCGCGGCCGGCACAAAGCCTTGATCGCTGCGGTCAGAGCGTGCGGTGCGCGTATAAAGCTGATCCCGGACGGTGACCTGAGCGCAGGGATCGCTGCTGCGGTTCGAGGCACCGGCGTACATGCGGTCATGGGCATAGGCGGCGCACCGGAGGGTGTCCTCACCGCGGCCGCACTCCGCTGTCTCAATGGAGAGATCCAGGCCCGGCTGGTCGCTTTGAACAAGGAGCAGCGTGCCCGATTGGACCAGGTCGGCATCAGTGATGTGCAGAAGGTCTACACCACGCATGAACTTGCTTCCGGCAAGGAGATCATATTTTCCGCTACAGGTGTGACTGACGGAGATCTGCTCAAAGGTGTACGGTTCTTTGGCGGCGGCGCCCGGACCGAGACGCTGTTCATGTCCAATCAGAGTCAGAAGGTCCGCCTCGTCGATACGACCCATGTGCATGATCATGAGGACATATCGTTCATCTTAAAATAGTTGGCAGGAGAGACGGTCATGATCGCAGAACGCGTCAAGGCTATCGCCCCGAGTGTGACCTTTGCTTTGGAGGAGAAGGCCAAGAAGATGCAGCAGAACGGCATCCCGGTCCTTTCATTCGGCATCGGTCAGCCAGATTTTCCTACTCCGGATAATATCAAGAAGGCGGCAGAACACGCTATTTTTGACAACAGGACCGGGTATACGGCCGCGACCGGTGTTCTGGAGCTGAAACAAGCGATCGTTTCAAAACTGCTGCATGAAAATGATCTCTCCTATGAGGTGTCTCAGGTCGCCGCAGGTGCTGGCGGCAAGGCTGTCCTGTATCATCTGTTCCTCTCGCTGTTGAACCCCGGCGATGAGGTCATCATCCTGAACCCGTTCTGGGTGAGCTATCCCGAGCAGATCAGATTGGCAGGTGCTGTCCCGGTCTTTGTCGGCTGCGACAATCTGACTTTTGAGCCTGACCTCGCTGCTCTGGAACAAAGCATGACTTCGCGGACGAGGATCATCATCGTAAATTCTCCCAATAACCCCTGTGGAGCCGTGTATGGACGGGACACCTTGACCGCCATTGCAGAGATCGCACGCCGGCATGACTGCTATATTCTTTCGGATGAGGTGTACGAGCACTTCTACTATGGGGACAAACCGGCCTCCATCGCCTCACTGTCTGATGATGCTTTTTCCCGCACGCTTATCTGCAATGCTGTATCAAAAACGTATTCCATGACCGGATGGCGGATCGGCTTTCTGGCGTGCGCCGACAAGGCGGTCATCCAGGCTTTTGGTTCCCTGCAGGGGCACACCGCATCAAATCCCTGCTCTATCGCTCAGTACGCCAGCATCGAAGCCTATCAGGGCGACCAGGAGAGCGTCAGCATCATGCGGGATGCGTTCCTCAGGCGCCGCGACCGTATGCTCGAACTGCTGCGGACGATCCCCGGCTTTACGTGCGCCACACCCCCCGGTGCGTTCTATTGCTTTCCCCGTTATGATCTGCCCATGCCGTCCGCCCTGCTGGCTCAGAGAGTTCTCGATGAAGCGCAGGTGGTGGTCGTACCGGGTGATTCTTTTGGTATGGAAGGCTATCTGCGTCTCAGCTATGCGGTCAAAGATACAGTGATCGAAGAAGGCATAGAACGGCTGACGAACTGGTTCACGACGCAGACTGCCTAGATACTTCATTACTATCTCCTTGAGGAACCATGTACAAGGAATATATTGATCGTCGATTGCAGGAATCTGCCAGGGTTGAAAACAATCCGCCGATTGAAACCCTGCGGGCAATGGCGAAGCATCATGAAAAAACCAGCCGGCACGGCCACCCGGTTTATGAATCCAAGACCCGTTGCCGCAGCGCCAGGCATACCTATCATGTGAGTGATGATATCCAGCTGGGAAAGGCACAAAAGGCGATCAGCGGTGAAGAGGCGAAAATGCTTTATACGCGGGTGCTTGAATCCCTGGATGACCAGGAGATGATCCTCATCGACCGGCAGCTGGGTCTGCATCCGGATGTTCATTATCACTGCCGCATGTATGTGCCCAAAGCCTATGCCCAGATCGCTTACATGTGGAGCCAGATGCTGTTCGATGGGCATGAGACTGCCGAACAGGTTGATTTCCTGACGGTCTATGTGCCGGAATGGGAAGAATGCAAGATCGTGATCGATCCCGCCGAGGGACTGACCATGGTGCTTGGCACAGATTATTTCGGCGAAGCCAAGAAGTCTTTTCTTCGGAAGGCAATGTATGATTTCAAGCAGAGCCGCGGCGGACTTGGTCTGCACGCAGGGAGTAAACAGCTCGATATCATGGGCCCTTTAGGCAAGAAGGAAGTGGGTTTCATCCTCTTCGGGCTCAGCGGTACAGGTAAAACAACCCTGACCATGCATGACCATGGATTGACCGGAGCTGAACGGGTCCACATCAAGCAGGATGATGTGGTGCTTTTGGACGGGACGGGATACTGCTACGGTACGGAACGCGGCTTCTTCATCAAGACCGAGGGGCTCGATGAGAGTCAGGAGGTCCTCTACCACGCAGCAATGGACCCGGACAGTATTTTTGAAAATGTATTTTTGGATGCGGATGGCAGTTTTGACTTTTCTGATTCCAAGCTGACCTCCAATGGCCGCGGGATCATGGTCCGGGAAAAAGTACGTCATACCGATACCTCGGTGGATCTGGAGCGCGCACACAATATGATCTTTATCACCCGTCGGGACGATATCGTCCCGCCTGTTGCCCGGCTCACGGCCGAACAGGGAGCGGCATTCTTCATGCTCGGAGAATCGATCGAAACATCCGCGGGCGATCCCGCGAAAGCGGGTCAGTCAAAACGAGAAGTGGGGACAAATCCTTTCATTGTCGGGAAAGAAGAGGATGAGGGTAACCGGCTTCTTGAGATCCTGCGCTCCAATCCCGATATTACCTGCTATCTGCTCAACACCGGCCGCATCGGCAAGAAAGCTGGCGATCCCGGCAAGAAGATCAGTGTTGCCCTGTCAACGGGCCTTCTCAAGCATATCGCGCTTGACGATATCGTGTGGGGAAAGGATCCCGAATGGGGTTATGACGTGCCGGTCAGTATCCCTGGTTCTGATATGGCAGAATGGGATCCGAAAAGCAGATATTCCAAGGATGAATATGCAGCGCTTGTTGCAAATCTCCGGCAGGAACGGCATCTCTGGCTTGCTCAGTTTCCCGGTTTAGGTGCAGATATCGTGCAGGCAATTGCTTAACTATTTAGAGAAGGCAGGACCATGCGCACGAAAAAAGCGAACTTCAGTAACTATGTCTACAGTTTCGGGGGCGGAAAAGCGGACGGCCACGAAGCCATGAAGGAGCTTCTGGGCGGCAAGGGAGCTAACCTCGCGGAAATGGCAGGACATAAGGAGCTGCGGCTGCCGGTTCCCCCTGGCTTTACGTTGACGACCGAAGTCTGCACCTGTTTTCATGAAAAGAAGAAAACCTATCCTCGTGGTCTGGAGAAGGAAGTTCAGGAAGCCCTGAAAGATGTTGAAAAACTGATGGGACGGAAATTCGGCGATGTCAAAAACCCGCTCCTGGTCTCGGTCCGGTCCGGAGCACGTAAGTCTATGCCAGGAATGATGGAGACGGTTCTCAATGTCGGGACCTGTGAACAAACCATTCCTGGTCTTATCGCTATGGCTGGCGGCAATGAACGGTTCGTCTATGACGCTTACCGCCGTCTTATCATGATGTATTCGGATGTGGTGATGGAAAAAGCACAGGGTATCGAGCCCGAGGATGATGAGGGTATCCGCAAACAGCTTGAACATCTCATGGATAAACTGAAGAAAAAAAAATCCTATACTTCCGATACTGATATGACCGCAGATGACCTCCGGCTGCTCTGCGGCCAGTTCAAGAAGAAGATCAAAGAAGTGCTTGGTCAAGAATTTCCCGATGATCCCCTGCAGCAGCTCTGGGGCGGGATAGGTGCAGTTTTTTCTTCCTGGAACGGTAAACGCGCGATCTCGTACCGCAGGATCGAGGGGATTCCGGATGAATGGGGTACCGCGGTCACCGTGCAGTCGATGGTGTTCGGTAATATGGGAGAGGACAGCGCCACTGGTGTCGCTTTTTCCCGCAATCCCGGCAATGGCGACAACAACTTTTATGGAGAATACCTCATCAATGCGCAGGGTGAGGACGTGGTCGCTGGCATCAGGACGCCGGCACCGATCAATGAGGTTTCCCGTTCATCTTCGAACAAGAAGCTCAGAACACTCGAGCAATCGATGCCAAAGCTGTATCAGGAGCTCGTAGGATACCGGAACAGATTGGAAAAGCACTACCGCGATATGCAGGATATCGAATTCACGATCGAAAAAGGCCGGCTGTTCATCCTTCAGTGCCGCATCGGCAAACGAAATGGTCCGGCTGCGGTCAAAATGGCGGTCGACATGACCAAGGAAAGACTCTGCACCCGGGATGAAGCGATCATGCGGGTCACCCCTTCCCAGCTGGACGAGCTGCTGCATCCGATCATTGACCCAAAGGCGGAACGTCTGGTGACCGTGCTGGCAAAAGGACTGCCGGCCGGACCGGGCGGAGCAAGCGGCCAGATCGTCTTCACGGCAGCAGATGCGGTGGCCTGGGCGGCAGAGGGCAAGAAAGTCATTCTGGTCCGCGAGGAGACCAACCCGGAAGATGTGGAAGGCATGCGGGCAGCCGAAGCGATCCTGACCGCCCGGGGGGGCATGACCTCTCATGCGGCGCTGGTGGCCCGCGGCTGGGGTAAATGCTGTGTGGTTGGCTGCGGCGCTCTAGGGATCAAGGCTCAAAAGAAGGTGATCTCGGTGCATGGGGTGACCTTGCACGAAGGCGACTTCATCACCCTGAACGGGACCAAAGGTACGGTCTATGAAGGCGTGCTTCCCATGATGGCCATGTCGAGCAGCTCGACCTATCTGCAGGCATTCTTGAAGCTCTGCGACGGTGTTCGCCGGCTCGATGTCCGGACCAATGCTGATACACCTGCCGATGCAAAAAAAGCCAGGGAATTCGGCGCTGAAGGCATCGGATTGTTCCGCACTGAGCATATGTTCTATGGCGAAGGTTCAGATACGCCCCTGTTCCTCCTCCGCAAGATGATCATGTCCCGGGGACCGGTAGAGCGCATAGCTGCCCTCAAGGAGCTGTTCCCCTACGTCAAGAAGGATATCAAGAACACTCTGCAGGCTATGGACGGCTACCCTGTCGTTATCCGGCTTCTTGACCCTCCGCTCCATGAGTTCGTGCCGCGGGAAATAGACAAGCAGAAGAAGCTCGCCAAAGAGCTGGGGATCGATGCAGAAGAGTTCGCCAAACGGTCCGATGTCCTCCATGAATCAAACCCGATGATGGGGCATCGGGGTGTGCGGCTGGGCGTAACGTATCCTGAGATCACAGAGATGCAGATCAGGGCGATCTTTGAGGCAGCAGCCGAACTGCAGGTCAAAGGCAGAAAACCCTATCCCGAGATCATGATCCCGGTCGTCTGCGACGTGCGGGAAATAGAGGACCAGAAGGCGATCGCTGAACATATGTATCAGGAAACCCTCGTCAAATACAAGCTGAAAAAGATCAAACACAAATTCGGCACTATGATCGAGATCCCCCGGGCCGCGTTGCTTGCAGATGAACTGGCGACGGTTTCTGATTTCTTTTCGTTCGGGACCAATGACATGACACAGATGGGGTTCGGGTTTTCCCGTGACGACGTGGGAGGATATCTTCTACGGTATCTGCAGAAAGGCGTTCTGCTGGAAGACCCATTTCAGTCGATCGATATCAAGGGAGTTGGTGAGCTCATCAAGATCGGTATTGAACGTGGCAGACGCACCAAACCGGGTCTGGAAATAGGGATCTGCGGTGAGCACGGCGGAGAAGCAAAGTCCGTGGAATTCTGTCATCAGGTGGGGATGGACTATGTCAGCTGCTCCCCCTACCGGGTACCGATCGCCCGGCTGGCTGCTGCGCAGGCGGTCTTGAAATACGACCATACAAGGTCAGCTGCGACCACGGAAAGCACCAACAGAAGGGTTGTTACACAG
>CAYOQW010000006.1:0-13896 GCA_964406175.1 uncultured Candidatus Saccharibacteria bacterium | reverse complement strand
GTACCGGTGTTCCCTGCATTCAGAGCGCTGGTGATGGCCACTCCATAGGTGAGCCAGGTCGAGATATCAGATGCCCCGCTTTTCACATAACTCGTCGAAAGACCGCCGCGCGTGACCGAAGCCAGAGCAGCAGCTGATGTGTCTGCTGTAGTGATCACCACTCCGTTGCCCGAACCCGTTGCCGGCAAGGTAGAGGTGACATCAAGCGCCGCGTTGGGTGCGACGGTGCCAACGCCCACCCGGCCTGAATCCTGCACGAACAGTGCTGAAGTGCCGGCGGCCCGGACATCAAAATCGCCGGTCGAGGTGAGATTGACCGTCGTGTTGGCGGTACCCGTATTATTTATACTGAACACACCGTTCCCTTGGGTAAAACTCATGGCATACCCTGCCTGGTCGATCGAGGTGTTCTCCAGCAGAGTACCTCCCAGACGGCCTTTCTTGGTCGTTGCATCCTGATGCAGTCCACTTTCCAGGCCTGCTATACCGTCCTGCCAGAGGATGCCGCTTGCTCCCCGGGTCAGCACCTGTCCAGTGGTACCTGAGGATGAGGTCGCTGCTGTATCATAGAGAAACGGTATCCGCGCAGTGGTAGCAACATCGAGAGCATAGCCCGGCGTGGTCGTGCCGACACCCAGTCTGGTGCCGACATACCCATTGCCGTCAATATTGAAATTCGACCCGACCTGCTGATTGGTCTGGTTCCAGATAAATTCAGGTGCATGTCTGTTGTCCAGTTTGTCTGCATTGGTGGCAATATCCGCCTCGTCAACGATCGTATTGTTCGCCACTCCCCCACTGACACCATCATCAAGGAAGTGATGCTTCAGCGCGATATCGCCGACCACATCGAGACGGCCCTGGTTGTCCAAGGTCGCGAGATTATTGGTATTTCCTAAATACAGAGTACCCGTACCGATACTTTTGACCGTCAGAGCGCCGGTCGCGGCGCTGATCGTATGCGCATCAGCTACCCCGAGATCGATACCATCTGTTCCCTGTCTGAGCGAAACGTAACCGCTCACGGTCATGCTGTTCTTGATATCCAGGGTCGCCGCTGTCGTCGTGATCTCTCGGCCATTATTGCCGATGGTCAAATAAGTAGCCGTCCCGAAACGTCCTGACCCGGAGATCCAATAGTTGGCGCTGGTCTGTACACCCGTGCCCGGGAGAGCAGCCCCTACGTTCTGGATAAAATTGCCGGTACCGGGGATCTCTGACCAGTGATGCCCGTCCAGGAGGTCACTGCTGGTGGCCATCGGCACCACATTCAAAGGTTCCGAACCGAGATCATCTCCCTCGACGATCACCCCCAGACAATAGGGCGGATAGAGAAAACGATCCGCCGATGCGTCAACTCCAGCCCCGCCGATAATGGGATCTATGGGAATATCGACGGAGAACACGCCATTGACCACTGGGACCGTCTGCGTAGAGGACAAAAGCGGCGGCGGTGCGATCGGGATAGTGGCCGGACAGGCGATCCCTTTCGTGATATAGAACGTCATGGATTTACTGCCGTTCTCAAGCTCTCCAGTGCTGGCCCGCAGTCTGCCCTGATAGCTCATCGAAACAGCTGCAGTCGCGCTCATGAACGGCCATACCAGGGCCACTACAGCCAAGGCACCTGTGATACAGCTCGCCCACCTGCTCGAACTCGAGGCATTATTATGTTCGCTCACCGTGTCCCCTTATACATAAAACCTGATAACAGCCTGTCCTGCTATTGGTATCATTTGAGTATACACCTGTTTACCTCTGCACAAAATACTGCCGGTATCATGATCATTGCCCTGCCGGGACAGACGGATCAGAGCTGGTCGTCTCCGGGATCAAAGCCTTCACTCTCACCAGAGCATCCGCTATGGTTTTCCGATCATCATCAGCAGATCCTGAACTATCGAGATATTGCTGAAGGATAGAATATTCCTGATATGATTCCCCATAGCGCTTGAATGACTCCAGGAACTGGGCAAGAGCATATCTCGGAGCCAGCCAGTCAGATTTGGCATTCAGTGCAAGCCTCAGGTACGACTCCGTCGCGGAAACCGAAGCAGTACCGCCTTGACTGGCTATCAAGGCAAGTGCGTAATAGTACTGCGGATTGGTCGGTTCCAGGATGGATGCCTTTTGATAATAAGAGACTGCTTCTCTCGGGGTCTGCCCATCTCCAGCCGAACCCAGTGCTGCTTCTGCCCTGCCCGCCCAGTAGATGGCCATATACGGATTGATCTCCGTACTCTGGCGCAGGTACTCGCTGGCTTCATCGTACAGGACCAGGGCCTGGTCGGTCATGGTAACACTCGCTCCTGTGCTGTCTTTGGTCTTTTTGGTGTCTGCCAGAGCGAGAGCGCGCATTCCCGCGCTATACAGATAACGATCATTCCAGGGCGCGATCTCTACTGCTTTTACGGCCTGTTCATACATATCTGAGATGACGGTGTCCGTCGTCTCCGCGCTGGCCGTGAGGCTGAGCTGCCGGGTGAATGCCATGTCAGCCCTCAGCCACTGTACCGCAGAGTACCCGACCGCTGCGATCACCAGTGCTCCTGCGACTGAAGCCAGGAGAAAGCGGCTCTCCAGCTGTCGTTCCCCTTCGACTGATACCTTGGAACTTTTGGCCTGGCCTGCATCCTGATGCCTCTGTGCCAGGCTGATCGCCAGACTCACCCAGAACAGGACCTCAGCCATGACGCTGCTGCCTGACACGAACCAGTAGGCCACACAGACCAGCCAGACGGCAGTCCAGGAGAGGTGATCCAACGAGCTGTCGCGGTCCAGACCTCGTTTGAAAACCTGCACAGACTTCGCCGCCGCATACAAAAAGCAAAAGAACGCTGCGATCCCCACATACCCCGTGTGGGCCAGCATCGAGAGGATCTCATTGAACGGATACAAAAAGCTGATATTCCAGCTCCCTCCCAGATTGAACCCCAGCGGCTTGAACGCTGGATACATGAAGGAGAACGTTTCCGGACCGCTTCCGAAGAATGGATACACCCGGGCGATATTCGCAGCTCCGTCCCAGCCCGCTCTCAGATCCAGCATTGAAGCGGCAGAGAGCCAGCGGCCGATACCGAACCAGGGAGTATTGACGGCCAGCGTGCCCAGGAAAAGGAACACCGTGAGGCCCAGCAGATACCAGCCGTCGGAACGCCGGAGAGATCCCCAGGGCAGGACCAGGATGAGATAGACCACGGAGGTCGCCACCAGAATCCAGCCAGATTCAAACCCGGACAGGAACACTCCGGCAGCACAGAGAGCGCTGACCGCGAACCAGGCGGCCTTTTGCCTGGGTGCCGGCTCCCGGACCGCGGTCACGACCGCAGTCACTGCACCCGCTATGGACATCAGCGCTAGAGCCGATAGAGAACCAAGCGTCCCGACCCCCAGCCCGGCCGAGTCAATACCGAACACATGCCAGCCGGCTCTCTGACCGATGGCAATAGCAGACTGGGCCGCACTGCCAAAAACTAAAGCATGGTTCAGGACCCTGACCCCGCGTCCGCCGCGTATGGCGAAAAAAGTAATGAGGAACAGGACCAGATAGCCGAGTCCAGCAAGAGCAGAGCCTTGGATCCGCCCCTGGCTTCCAAAGAAGCTTGACCAGATACTGCGGGAGAACAGTACCGAAAAAAAGAAACTGCCGGCCAGAAGGACAAGCCCTGCGGTGAAACCACGATCCAGCGACCAGCTCGGTCTGCGCTGATCAGCGATGGAACGCAGACATAGCAGAACAGCTCCGACGGCGATCCAGACGAACAGCACCAGCTGTTTCGTGAAATCAAACCATTCATAGGTGGACCGGGAATAGACAAAAGGCAATCCTGCCAGCAGGACCGCAAGCCAGAGTAGCAGTAAAACCTGCAGGGTTGTTCTTACTTTGGTGAGCATAGGACCTTTCTTGAGTGCAATAAAGCAGCCAGGTTATCTGGAGGCCGAAAGCGACACGACGAGAAGCGTTCTGGCCTGACTGGCCTGCTGCGGATCAGCATATGCCACCATGGGTGTCGAGAATGACAACACTGCCCGCACCAGGTCACCTTTTTTCAGATCTGTGGCCGTCACATTCCTGCTCGCGATCTTGGTCTGACCTGCTGCTGCAGCTGCTTGAGGGTCTATCGGCATATATCCGGCTACTTGAAATGGAGGTACAGGATAGACCGGCAGGGTAGCTATAGCAGACATATCATCCGACGGCTGGTATGCTGCCATCGCTTCGCCGTAGGACTTGAGATCTGCCTGATAGGTTTCCCAGACTGTCTGATCCGCCTCGGTATAAGGCGTCGTCTCCGTCAAAGTAAACGACGTGAGAGCTGCGGGGACAGCAAGTGTTACCTCTTTGCCATTTGCCGTCAGCGTTACCGAATCACTGGTCGAACGTACGACGGCCCCCTGCACTTCTGCCGTCAAACTTGCTATGGTTTCCGACGGTATGGTATCCAGCCCGGTCACAGCTAGAGCGCCGCCTTTTCCTGGCGCGATCACGATCCCCAGCGCCAGACCGGTCAGAATTCCTGCCAGTGCCAGCACGAGAGCAGTCAGGCGCATGTCGACCTTTTTGATCTTTTCAAAAGATGATGCCATACGGTGCTCCAAAAGTAGAATTAAACTGACCGATGAGCCGAAACGGTACTGGTCGTGACGTATCCGTCCTGTGACTGGGACATGATCACCTCGACCTCATCTCCCGGACGCAGATCCTTGATCTCAACTTTCTGAGGGCTGATGATCGTCGCATCGGCAGCTACCTGATAGAGATAGACTGAAGACTCAGGCGACAGAGTGATCATCAGCTTATTCGCATTCTTCGCTGCTGTGTCTACACCGGCAGGGACGACGGTGATCACTTTATTGACAACATCCTTGATCTCACCCTTGACCGTGATCGTACGCTGGGCGATGGCCGTGGAATCAGACGTGAACATGGTGTCGATCACTTTTTTTTCAGAAGGAGAGACCACGAGGAACCTCCCCAGCAAAAAACCGGAAAGCAAACCAAATACGACCCCTCCGATGATAAAAAGCTCCGCTTTTTGATGCAGACTGATCCTGACGCGTCCCAGATCCATACTTACTCCTCGTGATGAACTATCGCTAGATATAAACTACTTGATCAGGTCTCTCGGGATGCAGGCCTCATCTGCGCACCCGTAATTATACAGAACATAATCAAATTGAGGCATCATGCTCGGGAGACCATGCTGTACTTCCAGGGTTTTCTTGGTATTGGCAAAATACCCAGTGGAAGTGATGGTGATCTCCTGCCCGACGAGCTTATAGGTCACGCTCGGCCAGGTCTCGCTGCGGGCCCTGATCGAGACCTGCACCGGCCCGAACATATTCTTCAGCCTGAGCGCGCGGTTAGAACTGGCCTGATCGACGTCCAGGGTCACCCTCACTCTCTTGTCCGGTGCAGGATGCCAGTCAGAGGATTTGATGTACGAATTAAAACAGGGACCAGGCGGTGACAGCGAGGGATCACATACCGGATCAGGCCTGATGTCAAACAATTCCCGGGTCATGGCATAGGAACCGTTCCTGGATGACGGGGAAAATGGAGGCGCCCCGGGACCGTCCCATGTCCCGCGGGCCGGGGTCCCCTCCCCATCGCAGTAGGCCGTCACGATCGACTGTTTTTCCAGCTGTATCCCATCCGCATAGACCACTCCGACAGCTGGATTATCCATATAGAGGAACGGCTGCAGGTACCTGGCATTGGCCGTCGTAGTGAACGTATAGAACAGACGTTCCCAGTAGATACCGGTGGTCTGGTTCAACTGACGGGCGCGCACAAAAGTACTGTGTCCCGTGCTCGACTTGCCCACATCCCATACCGCAGCATCAAGGCGTACATATCCGCCACTCAGACTCTCAATATACACATACACTGACAGGGTATAGGTCGTATCAGGGTCGACTTGTATGAGATTGCCGCTCGACTGCGCCAGGACAATACCCGCTGACGTCGTATTGGACGTGTCTTCTATCCTCTGAGAAAAACTGCCGTATCTGCTGTACACCCCGTTCATGGTGACCTTGTCCGTACCATTGATCTTGTTCCAGCTCTGACCTGCCTTGATATCTGCAACCCCGTCGCTGTTGCCGTCGTCTTCAAAGCTGGGATTCGGCATGAGATTGGTCGTCGCTGGTATTTCCCAGACCAACGTGGCCTCGATAGCGGTATTGCAGTAGCCGCTTGTATCACAGGTGTCCGCCAGGTCTTCCCAGGCGATCTCGAGCACGCTGTTCTCCAGGCTTACATCCCCGGTATCAGAAATATCAAACTGCGAAGTTGTTTTTTCGTCGATAGACCTCTCCAGGATCCAGACATTTTCCCGTCCCACACTCCTGGTATACGAATACTCCGCATCGCCGCCCAATACCGCAGGAGTCAGCACCGTAAGGCCATAAGCGGGATTACGCATCCGTTCATCTACCGCTGCGCCGGCAAGATCAGAAAGCTGTTCCAGCCGAGGTATGGCGTCTTCGAGACCTGCTTCCGCTGCATAATACGCACGCATCGAAAAATCCTCATACCGCACCGTCGTTTTCTGCGTGAGGGTAAGCTGGATCAACCCCAGTGCAACCACCAGCGCCATGGACATGATCAACAGGAGCAAGAGGAGTATCTGCCCTGATTGTGACGCACTATGTTTGTTTTTCGCGAGAAACGTCATTCGTCGGACTCCTGGTGCCGTTCCATATCATGATCATGATAGTATTTCTGACAGGAGAACACAAGCGAAAATGGCGATTCATCGAGGCTTTCGGGGTATCCGTTCCAAAAGATCAGGACGCCGTCTGCGCGTCCTCGCCACAGATTCCTGCTCCCTCCAACGGTCCACGGCAGCGTGGTCACCGGACAGAAGGACTTCAGGCACACTATGCGCCATGAACTCAGCAGGTCGCGTATATTGCGGGTATTCCAGGAGACCATTTTGAAAAGACTCGCTCAAAAAACCATTTTCAGCCCCGAGCACACCCGGCAAAAGACGGATCACGCTGTCCGCGATGATCATGGCAGGTATCTCGCCCCCGGTCAGGACATAGTCTCCTATGGAGATCTCGCGGGTCACGGCCAGCGAACGGATGCGTTCATCAACTCCCTCATAGTGACCGCAGACCAGCACGAGCCCCGGTTTGGTTGCCAATGCGTTGGCGACGGCCTGTGTGTACGGCTCTCCCTGCGGAGTGAGCAGGATGATCTCTACCTGCTCTGCGTCGCGCTCAGCAAGCATGCCCGCCATCCTGGCCCGGGCGGCCTGAACTGCCTCGTAAACCACATCCGGTCGAAGTATCATGCCACCGCCACCGCCGTACGGGGTATCATCGACTGTTCGGCGCTTGCCCAGACCATGTTCACGCAGGTCTGACACGCGCAGGGTCGCTGCCCCGATGTCCACGGCTTTTTTCACCATGCTGGTCACAAATCCATCGAACATGCCGGGAAAAAGAGTGATGATATCGATCTGCATGGTCTGCTCCTACAGAACAGGCCCCGACGAACCGCATCGAGGCCTGACAAATTCATAGTACGTAGCGCACGTTATTCCAGGGGTACGATATCGACGAACACACGGGAATTCTGCCGATTGGCGATCACCGACGCCAGTTGTCTGATGGCACGGATGACATAGCCGCGTTTGCCGATGATGAGACCGGCATCCCGGGGGTCGACAGAAACCGTCAGAAGTGTGCCTTCTAGTTTCTGGGTAGAAGTGACGATGACCCGGTCTGGTGCATCGACCAGGGCTGTCACGATAGAGCGGACAAGTTCTTCCATGGTATCCTCGCTTATGAGGCGGCTTCTGCCGGAGCGGCAGGAGCGGCTGGTGCAGCGGCGGTGGCTTCGACTCTGTGCTTACCGAATTTCTTGGCTTTCTTGGCCTTGGGCTTGACCCCATCCTTGGCCAGCGTCATGAGCCGGGCAACGGTGGCAGACGGCTGAGCACCGTTCTTTACCCAGGCCTCTGCCTTGGGCAGATCGAGCTCGAGAGTGACCGGGTTTTCAGAAGGATTATAGTATCCGAGTTTTTCCAGATACCCGCCCTTGGGTGTTTTTTCTTTGTCCTGCACCACGATGAAATAGAAAGGAACTTTCTTTCTGCCGCGGCGCGCAAGTCTGATGCTGACTGACATGCATCTATCCTCTGCTAAATGAAAAAGCGATATTAACGTTATAAAGATACTGTATCAAGCCATATATTGTCAATTTACCGGTGCTGGATCCTCAATACACGATCCCCGCATAGCCGGTCGTACTGCCGGCATCAGCACCAAAGTCAGCCGAATTTGCCTGACAGAGCACAGCTCCGAGTGTAACACCTTTTCGCTCTAGATAGGCGAACAGGGCCCTCGCGGCCGGCCGGGCGTCGAACGTTGCTGCCATGAGCCTGCTTGAGCGCAGAGCCCGCAGGATCTGAACCGTCTCAGTATCCTCTATCTCCGCTTCGCTCCGTGATCGATAGTGCGAGAGGTCGGTGCTGAGGATGACCAGCGTCTCCTGACCAGTTCGGTCGGCAAGATAGTGCCCAAGGGCAGCAGCATCAACCGAGCTGGCATCGGACCGAAAAAGAACCGGAACGATAGCGGCATCCGGGAAGAATCTTTGAATGAACGGCACCTGGCTGTAGATCGAGTGCTCCGTCACCAGAGGTGCATTGTCCCTCGTGATCAACCCGGCTGCTGCCAGGTCTAGTATGAACTGCTCATCACTGGCCGTACTGCCCAGACTGGTCTGGTAGGTGACCGCTTCGCTGATGATCGGGCCGGTTCCGGCATCCTGATGATCTGGACCAAGAATGATGATCCGGGTGACCAGACTCGCGGTCTGTGAAAGCCTCTCGTACAGGGAGAACAGAACAGGAGCCCCGAACGGCAGATGATGCGGCCCGATAGCGGCAGCGGGCTCCTTTGGTCCTGCCGATCGGGCAGCTAAAGTCCCGCAGGTCCTCTCAGCCCGGACCGGGTCCAGCACCTCCGGCAGAAAAAGCATGCCGTCAGACAAGGCGATGCTCAGCTGCCCCTGTCCGGATGGACCGGACGAAAAGCCCTGCACGCCTAGTGCACCTGCCCGAACAGTCAGAGAGACCAGAAGGATCAGAGCAACCTGCTTCATCAGAGGAGAGACAGACATCCAGGCTACTGTTTGATGGTATAGACCGCCGGTTCGCTGTAGGCATAGGCACTGGGAATATCTTCGCTCCAGAGCACGGACGGTCTGGTCTGGAACTCACCGGTGAAAGACGCTCGCACCAGTACTCTTGTGATCTTTGGGAACCGTGACCCGCACGTCCCGTAGCTGGGATAGGGGATACCATGAGAAAAACGGCCAACCACCCGATCGACGTAGGCCTGTTTCCAGAACCACATCGACTGTTCACAAGGGATATCGTCATTGATATCATACGAGGTCTGCTGCTCATAGGTACTGCTGTTGTCAAAACCTGTCTGTACGATCTCGAACCCGGCGGGCAGATACCCTTCCAGGGCATACGAGACCTGGCTGTACTCGCTGCTTTCCAGATCAGAACCGTCATACTGAAATTCCAGCATGGCCAGATCGCCAAGGGCGAACGTGTTCTGCTCCGTACCATCCAGCTTCCGTAGGACCCGGTTCAGGGAAACCCGTGAACTTGGAGGGATAGCACTGCTCCAGAATGAAACAACTCCCTCGATATAAGCCTTTCCGCTGCCGGCCGAAACGACCTCTACCTGGTTGTCACCGTCTTTCAGCAGATCCAGGGGAACGTCGAACGTGTTGTCGATATCCTGTATGACACCATTTTTCACCTGTCCTGAGAATAGTTCTGTTCCGTTCACCGTGACCGCCAGGTCATAGTCGCCGGTGCGGTCCTCAAAAGCTGAGGCAAAACTGATCAGCCCCCGCATGCTCTGGCTCTGGTCGAACGCCTGATACCAGCTGAAGGACCGGCGGGCCTGATCGAGCCAGCGGGCCAATTTGGTCGCGACGTCCTGCTCGGTCTGAAAGATGCCGAACGCTTCCAGCACGAGACTGGTCTGCATGACCTTAGTCTGCGGGTGGGCACTGCTCGCTGCCTGATCTGCTATGAACCCGAGCCCGTCCTCATACTGTACCCGGCTGACGAGACTCGAGAGGAGTGCTCTGCCGCGTTCCTCGTCATGCAGCTCTTTGAGAGCCAGAGCGAGATAGGAGACGCTGCCGCTCTGCAGGTCCGCTGCCTTTTCGGCCAGAGCCTGGGTCGCGACCAGATCGCCCTGTCCTGCACTTGCCAGTACATACAGGATCATGGCCTTGTCATCCTGACTGAGCGTGGTATCAGAAAGGCGGGCCGAAAGGTCATTGACGCAGTAGTACGGACTGGCAGGATCAATTGACCCAAGTGCAGCCCGGGCATTGACCATTGCCATGCAGGCATTGGTGGTCAGAGAGGGATCAATGGCATCGTAGTCAAAGTATCCCCAGCCCTGTCCGGAGCGGTACAGGTTCAGGAGCTGTGTTATCCCGGTCGCCATGGCGTCTTCGATGTCCTGCTGGTTTTGCCCCTGGCCCAGGAGGTCAAGATGCTGGTACATGGCCGTATTGGTCAACAGCTGCTCGGCGATCTCCGGTGTCGAGCCGTACACTGTCCCGTTCAAACGGGCATACACACTGCCGAGTGAAGAGGTGAGCGTGGGGGAGACAGAGAGCTGAACCACATCTCGGGGGTCATTTGACCCAGTATAAACAAATGTTCCGGTCTCACTGTTCTTCAATTCCAGTGCTATCGAACTGTGCTGCTCGACCGTCGTATCAGTGACCGGCACTTTCTGAACGACCTCGTCGACATGGACGCCGTCAGCGGCCAGGGCCTTGAGGCGGAACGTGGCTTCGACCGCTTTCCCTACTTCCACCGGGAAGCTCACTGCCTGCTGACCACTGTCGGCCAGGTCGAGCTGCAGGGACGTTTCGCCAAGAGCCGTGTAACCGTCACCGTTCAAAGTCACGGTGAAACTCTGAGCACTGCCGGTAAAATTATGCACGATGGCTGTGAAGTCCAGCCGGTCGCCGCTCGTGAGAAATCCAGGGATGCTCGGGCTGACCACGACCTTTTTCGATACCACGATCTCTCGGCTGTCCTCTCCGACCTTGCTGTCGGCCGTGATCGCCTTGGTCTTGATGACCCAGGTCGTGAGATTGTCCGGCAGAGTGACGGTCAACGATGCCTGTCCGTTCTGGTCAGTGACGACGTGGGACTCAAAGGCTGCACTGTCCTTGAATATTTCCCGGGTCATCGACCCTTTTTCATTGTGTACGAGCATGCCGCCGGCCACGAGGTAGTTATGCTGGGGGCCAAGCAGGGAAAGATTATAGACCGTAGAACCACGTCCGGATTCGACCATTGAAATGATCCCGGCAGGAATGCTTCCACCGCTTCGAACAACCAGCACATTCTCACCAAGAACGAACTGGTCCAGACGTTTCCAGCTCTGGATCGTTTCGCTCCAGACATTGTGATTGCCGGTGACCTGGATCACATCGCCCGTGCTGAGAGTAACGGTGAACAGGGGGTCTAACTGATAGTCAGGATGAACGAGCAGCTTCACCACGGTGTTCAGCTGTTCTGTACCGGTCTTAAGGTCGTAGGAGAGGACGGTATCCCCAGGACGAAGCGTTTCGATGGGCACTTGGCCGTCAGGTGTCCGCACGAGCGTACCCGCCGCAAAACAGCCGCCGCCCTCTGCACCCATGGACGCGAAGCTGGCATCTTCGAACGAAGAACGGGAAGCCAGATAATACCATTGCGGTGCATACAATGTGTCGAACCAGCTGGTCGAATTCTCTTCCTGAAGTGCGAGCAGGGCCTTGTCAATCAGGTAGACGACTGCTTCTGCCGCTACGCCCTGACCATCCTGGTTTTTGATATCGAGCGAAATGGTGACATCTTCACCCGGCAAGTATGTGCGGTCCTCGGCATCAGTCTGGATGGTCAGCCGCTTGTAGGACATATCGATGTTTACTGATTTGCTGCTCTGGGCAAATCCACCATTCTGCGGCGTGACCGCCATGATGGCAAAACTGGGAGTCAGCTCCTCGGTAACCGGAATCTCGAACGTCGCGGACGCATCGGACAGGTCGACGACTTTATAGTCGATCAGATCCCCCTTGTAGATGGTCACCAGGGCAGAACCGCCTGCCCGCTGGCTCGCGACCGTGACCTGGACCGTGTCGCCGATACGGTAGGTATCCTGGTCGGTAGTTACCGAGATATCGCTCTGACCGTTCTGCCACCAGGAGGTACTCTCGTCACCAGCCACCCAGATGCCGAGGGCATTGGTCGCTGCATCGGTGTAGTAACTGTTGGGAAATACCGGGATAGGTCTACCGACGCTGTCCGTACCGTTCGCGGTCAGATAGTATGTACCGGCAGCGGAAGCGGTAAACGTATAGGAACCAAGGCCGGAAGCACCGGTACGAAGGACGACTGCACTGTCGACCACTGCTTCGCGTCTCGTGTAGATATTCTCCATCCAGAACACCTGGGTCTTGGTCGCCGGGTCGTAGACCCGATGCTCGGTCTGTCCGGTCACGTCATACCAGACGCGGGTCAGTGTTCCTCTGAATTCCTGAGCTTGTTTAGCACTTTCCTGCGTCATGGAATCATACAAACGGGCGTTCACGGTCACCTGATCACCCATGGTATAGCTGTAGGAATCAGCCTCACGGTACAGATAGGTAGAAGCACGGTGAACGATGACGTTCACACTCTCCACATTGGGCACCTGGAGCTCATCCACATAGCTGAATTCCACGCTGTACCGGTAGCTATCCGGCTTGCCGGACAGATCAGGCTGGACCGTCACGGTCAATGCACCATCCGCATCCAGCTGGCCCGAGCCCTCCGCTACCTGTTCACCGCCGTACCAGTACATGCTGTCTGAGTATGCCCAGGTGTTTTCCGGGTCCTTTTCACTGTAGACGTTCCGGTACACCCGATAGGTCACCTCGCGGCCCGAGACGGGCTGGCCAAAGAAGTAACGGACCGAACCGGTCGCCGTGAAACTGTCCCCGGCGATGATCTCGGTACTGTCGGCTGAAGCTTTGAGCTCATACTCGGGTTTGCGGTAGTAGCTGATGGAAATATCATGCTGCCCGACCATGACCTCTTCGTCTTTCTGTAAGTAGACCTCCAGGCTGCCGTAGGTACTGGCTGACGACAAGGTGAATTCACCGGATACGCTTCCATAGGCATTGTCGATTGTTTTCGTCTCACTGTAGCCGCCTTTACCTGCGGACGACTTCACAACCACCTGGGTGCCGACCGGCGGGACCTGGAAAAGGCCGTCATGATTTTCACGCAGCACCACTTTGTACGCTACCGTATCACCCGGCTTATAGAGCGGCCGGTCAGTGGCGAACAGTACTGAATAGTCGCTGTTCAGAGGCCTCATGCCATACCCGCCACGTCCATAATACCCATACGGCCCATAACCATTGATCAGAACAACTGCTCCATCCGAGACGATAGCTTCTGCACCCTCAAGAGCGTCAGAGCGGACAGCACCCTGCTCGTCCGTGGTAAGCTCCTGTATTCTGGTGAGTTCGTTCTTCAGGCTATAGATCGAAAGCGTCCGACCACCCAGAGGCATACGGCTTGGGCTGTCGGCGAGATACAGAAGTACACTTCCCTGCTGGTCGGTCGAATAGTTGATGGCCTCATCGGTGACCACGATATAGACAAATCTCGTTTGTTCTGATACCGCTGTCGTCGCCTTCAGGAAATACACCCCGGATTCCAACTCAGGCAACTCCACCTGATACTGACTTTCATTGGCATAGTATCCGTACGAGCCGGACACCCGTTCCTGGGCGGCGAGGTCGTGGCTCCACTCCTGAACCAGTTCCAGCCTGGCTGGATCCGGTTCCACGGC
>CAYOQW010000005.1:0-14102 GCA_964406175.1 uncultured Candidatus Saccharibacteria bacterium | reverse complement strand
ATAGCCCTGTTCAAAGACCAGGCTGGATACTTGTCCTGCCGTCACTCTATCATACTTGTACAGGTAGCAGCTGAGCGCTCCGCTCGAGGTGCCGGTGGCGGCCTCCTCGTCGATGTCGTAGAGCGGGGCGAGATTGCGGCAGTGGGCGGTCGAGCCGAACAGGGTCTCGAGCGTGAACAGGTGATAGCCGATGACGTTGTGCTGACGGCTCACTTCCCTGACCTTGGCGAAGTCAGGCTTCAGGGCGGTCAGCACCTCGAGGCTTCGCACCGGGATGAAGATGTCCCGGAGCCCTGTCGAGACGATCTGGATGGGCAGGTCAGGGGAGAAGCTGTCGATGGTGGTGTTCAGAGAGTCGGCGATCGCGGCTGGGTCGAGGACGTCTGAAAAAACCGGCGGTTTCTGCTCCATGAAGACGGTGTCATCAGGCAGGACTTCGATGGCTAATACGCCTGCCTTTGTTTCCTGACTATACGAGCCAGGAACCACCAGTTGCTTGTGCGCCATGAGGTAGAACGTCCCGATGGTGGCATGGCCGCAGAGGTCGACCTCTGAGCTCGGGGTGAAAAATCTGACCTTGAAGTCAGCCTGGTCTGACTTCTGGACAAAGGCTGTTTCCGAAAAGCCGACTACCTTGGCTACTGCCAGCATTTGATCTTCGGTCAGACCGTCAGCCTCGAGCAAGACTCCGGCAGGATTGCCGCCGTTCGGTGTTTTGGCAAAGGCATTGAGGGTGTGGACGGTGAGGTGCATGTATTTCCTTAATTCCATTCGCTGCCGATAGACCAGGCCTGGCAGATGAGTCCGTCCTGTACTTCGTGGATGATGATCTCCCGCATGGAGATGGAAGAATCAGGGCTGGGATGGAAGGTCAGTCTGGTGGCTACTTTGTCTCCGTCCGCGAACATGTCGTCGATCTCGATACTGAGTGCTGGATAGTCGCTGTAGACCTTTTGTACATTGATCCTCACACCGTCGACGCCAGATATGAGGACCTTGGTCCTCAATCCGGTTGCCTGGTAGTCAGGTGCTATATAGTTCGGTATCTCGTCGAGGTCACGTTCGATCCAGACGTTCTGGATGAACGACCGGACAAGATCCAAAGGTGATCGCATGGTACCTTTCCGTTGAGTCGGTGTTATTTCATGGTTGCTTTTTTGATCTGATACATGATCACGTAGATGACCACCCATATTCCGAGGCAAAACCAGGAGAAGTCGATCTGGCGGGGATAGTAGCCTGTCAGGAGCAGTATACTCGATAGCACCGTATTGATGATGAGGCTGAGCGGGAGCACGGCGAGAGACGCTTGTTCTTCTCTCGCCAGCTTGTGCGCCAGCTGGTCCTGCGGTATACGCCCGGAGGCGACCAGGTCCTGGAAGATCTGCCGCAGCTCGTCCCCGTTGGTCATGCTGGCCAGGTCGATGGAGGTACGCGATATGCGGATGAACCGGTGGCCGATGTCCCGGATGTCCTGGTAGCTGATCGTCCGGGTTCCCAGGTAGCGTTCCATCTTGATGGTCTCCCCAAATGTGATCTTGCGGTACATGGAATAGGGAATGATGAACAGCCCGATACCGCAAAACAGGATGGAAATCAGGTACAGGTCCGTTGGAATAGCTCCAACTGCGCCAAATATCAAGGTGAGCATGAGAAAAACAAAGCAGCCGGCGATGGAGGCGTGCTGCTTCTTCTGGTACTTCGGGACGAAGATGATGTCGGGCAGGGTCATGGCGGTTCCGGTATTCAAAAGAAATCTGACTGACAAATCTGTTAATCCGGCTTGGTCAACACCTCAAGCCTCGTAAGGTATTCCATAGCTTCTTCATCAGTCTGCCCGCACATTTCATGTTCGGGTTTCAAGTTCCGGCAGACCGCCGGATATTCGTCCGTATCATGGATCAAACAGGTGTTATCAATGGTCAGATTGGCACACCTGACCCCGGCCGGCTTGCCATCGGGCATGCCGGGCAGGGATGACGATATCGAAACCGCGATGCAGCAGGCTCCGCAGCCTGGACGGCAGTTCATGGTGGTGTTTCTTTGAAGTAGATGATCGTTATTCTATAGATATCGTCGCACTTTTTTTTCGTATGCTACGAATGTGTCGCCAAATGTTTTCCGCAAAAAATGCTCTTCCTGAAGAATGATACGGTGGTATATGACAAAGCAATAGGTGCCCAGGCCAAGTACGAACCAGGTATGTATGTAGAGCACAGCGGCTAGGGTCATGAAATGAAAACCCACATACATTGGGTTTCGGCTGAACTGATACAGCCCTGATATCTTCAGGCTAGTTTGATCGGTAGGAAGACCGATACGGGTAGACGCACCGAGGTCGTAGAGGCTGATGCCGGAAATAATCAATCCTATAACGAGAAAAATGCACGAGGTGGCTAATAGGTAATCAGGTTGCGTATCAGTTGGATATCCCTTTACTACAGACAGGGGGAGGAGTATCCAAGTTGTATAGCCTGCAAGTTTGCCGGTATAGAAGAAAAAAGGATGAATTGTGGGTGAACCGATTAACTTCATGTAGCACTTCCATGTTTGTTGTCACACAGGGTGGTGAGGGGGTGTACTACCAGCTTCCACCACCGCCTCCGCCGCCACCGCCTCCGGAGAATCCGCCGGAGAAGCCGGATGAGAAGCCGGATGATGATTTGGTCGGGGTCGCGGCTGAGCGGAACTGGCTGAAGGAGTGGTTCAGGCTGTCGGTCAGGAGCATGGCGGTGAACAGGGATGTGTTGTTATACCCCTGGTACCAGCCGGGCTGGGTAAGGTCGATGCCTTCGAAGCGCTTGGCCCAGACTTTTTCCACGCCAAAGGCGATGGCATAGGGCAGCAGCTTTTCGAACATCATTTGCTTGTCAGCCTGGAACTCCAGCTGTCGCTGCTGGCTTGAGAGGAAGTTCTTCAGTCCCTTGGCGACCGTCGCCGCTTCTGCGCCGATACGTGTCTTGGACGCCATGTGGATGCCGAAGCCAAAGGCGGCGATCAGGAGCGGGATATTGCCGGTTGCGAGGCCAAACACGCCGATCACGGTGTACTTGATGCGGGTCGTCTGGGGATTGGCCGTGAAGTAGCCGTTATCCATGCACTGGGTGTACATCTTTTTCTGGGCGTTCTGGACATTCAGGGCGAGGTCTGCATCCTTCAGCTTCAGCTCAGTCTTTCCCTGGAAGAAACCCTTGAGCAGTTCCAGCTCGAACGGAAGGATCGTGGCATCGCTCTCGTACTCTTTTTCTTTGGTCAGGTAAAAGTCCTTCTTGACCTTTTCCACGATCTTCAGGTAGCCGCGCTGGGCGAGGTGGATGACCGTGGCGGTCACCTCTGGCATACCGGCGGTCTCATCGATGACCGTGCCGGTCTCACCAGGGGTGAGCGGGCGGCCATTGGCCAGCTTGGGCGGGTCGAACCAGGCGGTCACCGGCCCGTCGACCTTGGGATCGCGGCCATGTTTGAACCAGTTGCGGATGATGTAGCCAGGGAGGACTATGTACCAGCAGATACCGATGAGAATGAAGATGACGATGGCGATCTTGCCGGCGGTGGTGTCGAAAAAGTCAGTGTAGGGAACCGGCTCCACATGGGCGATCTTGTCTATTGGGAAGCCGACCACTGCGGTCAAGCCCTCGCTGCTCGCAAGTGGGCCCTCGGATGTGATCACAGCACCGTTGCCAGTGGTCTGGATAGTACAGCGCTGGGCGGAACTACCTGAGACTCCGGTATAGCAGGTCGAGAAGCCCGTGTTGGTAATGACCGAGGAGGGCAGGGTGACCGTTACCTGAGAGTATGCGATGGGGACGGTCCACTCGGTGCCGGTCGCGTTCCAGTAGAACTCGTCATGGTCTGAGAAATAGGTGATAGCACCGGCGACCTGGTAGCGGATGACGTAGGTTTTCTCGCCGGACACGGTCACGGAGGCGCTGCCGACCTTGGCTTCCAGCTGGGTGCTGGTCGACTGGTCCGTGTAATCGTAGGGCCGGCCGCTCTGGTCCGTGATCGACTTGAGGGTGTAGTCCAGTTTGAACCGCTTACCGTCGGTATTGGTCTTGACCGCCGGAATAGTGCGGATGATGCCGTGCCTGGCTTCGGTCGGACTGCCGAAGTCGTAGACGATGGTTTCGGTGATGTCGACGGTGGCGTCCTGATTGACCGTGATGTCAGACCGGTAGCTGCTGATCTGTTCACTCGCGGCGGTGGCGCGGGGAGCGACAATGACCGTACCGAGCGTCAGGGCCAGGATGGCAAGAAGTTTTTTCATACGGGCCTTTCTAAAAAGCGGTGAGCATAAGAAACCAGACATTTGATAGCCGGCGGTTTAAACCGCCGGCTATCAAATGTGCTAGGAACCTTGCGGGGTCTGGGGCTGTGCGGGGGCTGCGGGTTGGGACGGACCGCCAAAGGCGTTGTATTTACGCAGGAGCGAGATGTTCATGCCGGCGATCACGCCGAAGCTGAGGATCGAAGAGAGGACGGCGGCGTTCAGGTATTTCTGGCTGAGATTGGAAAAGATCTGGGAGATGATCATGGTGATGCCCCAGAGCGCCACATACATCATGGTGTTGCGGTTGTAAATGCCGTCCGGCTTGCGGAATACCTGCACTGTCTGCGACCAGTACCAGCCCAGGGCGGCACCGATACCGCCAAAGATGAACCACTGGCTGGACTCGATGCTGACTTTGGTGAAATAGACGAGGACGCCGAGCGACAGGCCGCTCAGCAGGATGCTCAGGTACATTTTCTTCGTCGTGACCTTGTGCTCACGTCGGGTGCTCATGAGGACCGACAAGACCGAGAGGCCGATCATGATGATGCTGATGATCCCGGCCCACTGGGCGACCACGGCAAGTGTTTTGAAAAGCTTGATCTGGTCCTGGGCGTTCATTATTTCACCTCCGTGCTGGTTGCTTCTTTGACTTCAACTGGGGTGCCGCAAGCACGGCAGAATTTGGCAGCGGCCGGGATATCAGCCTGACAGGAGGGACACTTCTTCATCTCTGAAGCGGCTGGCTTGGCAGGTTCGGCGACCGGCGGCGGTTCGACCTTGGCCTCTAACGAGTTCGGTTCCTCGACCTTTGGGGTGACTGGAGCTGCTGGGTGTGCGGGGGCAGCCGGTTCGGTTTTGACTTGAGGCTTGGTATCTGTTGCCGGTGCCGGCATACCGAGCTCTCTGGCGAATTCATCGGGTGAGAAGACTGCGAGCGAAACGAGCCCGACGGCCGTGGCGGCATCGATAGCGGAAAAAACGATCACCGGGGTCGTGCCCGGGATCACGGTCTGGATGAACAGCTGCCCGTCGCCCTGTACGAGTGAAAGGGTACGCATGGAGGGCTGGTCATCGGTGATGTCGATGCGGGTGATGAGCATGGAGCGTTCACGGGCAACGGCTTGGCCGACCTGGGTAGCGAAACCTGCCGGCAGGAATTTTCCTTCGGTTTCGCTCAGATGACCCTGTTCCTTGAGTTTGGTCAGGGCGGCAGTCGTGGTCTCAGCGGTCAGTTTGCCAAAGGTACCCTGGTAGGCGAGAGAGGTGTATTCCTTTTTGGCTGCGGCCTTCAGGATCTGATCGGCAGTGACACCTTTGGGATGCTTGACGGTCAGTCTCCACAGGAGAGACATGACGATCACTTCGGGGCCGACGAGCTTCAGCATGCCGGCAGGGACGTCTTTGCTCTGCAGATGCTGGGCGAGGAAGTCGCGGACGATCTTTTCGGTGATGGGCAGGTTGAGGAGGTAGGTGCCCTTGGTCGTAGTGATCAGCTCCAGCAGGGTATGCTTGATCCCCAGGAACGCCCGCCTCTGCAGGCCGCCGGGTACGGTGATGACGACATCGATCATGCTCTGCGGAGCGGAGAGGATGCCGAGTGCCGCTGCGGCAAGCGTGTGCACATGTTCGGCTTTGGTCGCTTCGTCCGTCACGATGGCTTTGCCTTTGACCAGAGACTCGTGGAGCTTTTTCTTTTTGGCTGCGGTCAGTTTTGTTTTGTTCAGCTCCTGCAGCGGCGAGGACGCCCCAAAAGTCACTTTCAGCAGCTGGGCCAGGTAGACGAGTTCGTCAGGCGAGAGGATGATGGAGTACATGGCAAGTGTGAGATAAGGGATGAAGTAAGAGGTACGAAGTATGAGGTAGGAAGTACGATTATGTGTCATCCTCGCGAAAGCGGGGATCCAGAAATGGAAAAAGAAAAGATGGATCCTCGGATCAAGCCCGAGGATGACATCGGTCGAACAATATTAGAACCAGCTGGCGATCTTTTCGCCGACCCAGGAGTAGCGGGCGATGCGGCCGACGTCGGCCCCGAATTCTGCTGCTCCACCGATGATGCCGCCGTTCTCCTCGTAGTAGGTGCCGGCGAGGCTGGCGACCTCCTTGGTCCCGGTCCCGATGATACTGGTAGCGGCTTCCGCTGAATCTGCGACGTCCTCGGAGATCTGCTTCATGTCGCCATGCTGATAAATGACCTTGATATCCGATCCCAATTGGCCGGCGATCTCCTTGGTCCCTGCGACGACACCCTTGGCCTCGATGGTGCCGGTCACATGGCCGGCTATTTCACTGATCTCCGCAATGCCGCGGGCACCATTGTTGCTGTTCTTGGCTTCATCAGCCAATGACTTGGCGCCGTCCCAAAGGACGTCCTTCCAGGCACCGGTATCGAGGATACGTTTGGTATCGTCATAAAAATCCTTGGCGGTCTTGACCACGCCGTCGATCTCCAGAGCGGCGGTGATCTTGCCGAACGTCTGGCCGAGCTCAGCGTAGCCAGAGAGCATGGTGCCCTTGTCCCCGTCCGCGACCTGTTTGGCGTACTCATTGATAGGGTCCATACTACCTGACCCAAGTGCCTGGGAGAGCGCCTTGGTCACGTCGCCGACCGACTGGATGGCCTGTTTGGTCACATTGGACGGCAGGACATCCTGGACGCTCTCGGGCAGCACCAGATTGACCACCATTTCGATAGCATCGAGACTCGGCACTCTGGGCGTCAGGAACGATTTGAGCCCGGTCACATCCTTTGGCATATCCTTCAGGTAATCGGCTACCTGCCAGGCTCCGGCGTTCATCATGGTGGAGAGGCCGACGGACTGGAGCACATTGTCGGTATAGCCGCTTTCTTTATAGAGTTTGTTGGCATCGTTGAAAATATCGAGTGCTTTGGTCCCCTTGTCCCAGATCGCCTTGCCTTTTTCGCTGAAATCAAAGGTATCCGGGGCTGCCCCGACCAGGGCACTCTCCAGATTGCCGACATCCAGGTTCTGGATGAGCTCTTCACGTCCGGGTTCTATCTGGATGCCGTCGACAAAGCCACCCCAGATCTTTTTCAAAAAGCCAGGGGTTTCGTTGGTGAGGGTGGCGATGGTACCCGAGCCGAGCAGCGAGGACAGTCCGGTCCCCAGGGCGACCTTGGCCTTGTCCAGGGCATCCTCGCGGGTCTCGTCCGCCACGACCTTGTCCTTCAGCGGGTCAGCGGAGCCGGTCGCAGCGTCGAGCACGACGCCGGCGGCTTCATTGTAGTGGTAGTTGGTCCCTTCCTTGTCCGATTCGATGCTCCAGACCGCGTTCTGGACGTCGTACTGGTTGGTGTTCGGATTGGACCGGTACCACTCAAGCACTTTTTCCAGGTAGGGACGTTCCTTGATGTCGCTTACCGGTCCAGAAAAGGTGAACACTTCATCGTAGCTGGGGACGCTCTTGCCGGAATCGAGGCAGAATGACTTGGCGATGATGGTTTTCTGTTCTTTGGGGTTGAGCTGAACTATAGAGTCACCAGTAGTGCCGCTGACAAAAGCGAGACCAAGACGCTGACTGCTGCTGCCAGACGGCGGGGAAAAGTACGAACTGTTGATGTCGACACCGAGCTTCTGATCGGTTTTGTTCTTCAGCGAAATGCCGACCTCGGAATAGGCTCCGCTCGATTTGCCGATCGCTTCGATCTTGCCTTTGCTTACCGCATCAGAGAGCGACATGACCCCTTCGGCATAGGCCGGGGCAGCCGGAGCGGTGAACGCGAGAGCAATCGACAGACCAAAACACAGGATGGAATTGAGGAACAGGGCACCGCTCAGATAGCGTGCTACTCTGCGGCTTTTCTTCTGAGACCACATACCAGACTCCTAGCGATGAGTACAGGCCAAACCTAGAAAACGATCATGCGTATCCTACACCCAGCAGATATGCTGACGCAAATCATGATATCCCTTGTCCCAGCTGGTCAGAACCGGTAGTATGTGACCGTATCAAAAACTATCCGAAGGAGCGGTAATGACATTCTGCATGAGTTGCGGCAAGGAAATGACCGAGGGCGATACATTCTGCATGAGCTGCGGGGCCAAACAGGAAGGTGCCGCCACCGTACCGGCTGAAAAAAAGGATGCGAAGAAGGGTGAAACTACAAAAAAAGTGGAAAGTGAAAAGGCTATTCCTGCCGCTGCATTGACCTCGGCTGCAGTAGCAGAGACTGCTTTGGCAACTGCGGTGGAGAAACCAGTAGAACTGCCAAAAGTGGCAGAAGAAACAGAAATCGTTCCTCCCGTGGTGGAGACTGCCACTTCTCCAGCAACGGCCAACCCACCCGTCGCGGCCGGGAAAAAGAAAGAGAAGAAAGGCCTCCTCATCGGCCTCGTGATCTTCCTGGTCCTCTCTACCGGCGGCAGTGCCCTCGCCTACTGGTTTTACAGCGAGATCCACCGCGACGGCCAGTCGTTCACGGACTTTTACCTCTGGCAGGCGGGACTAAAAGAGTGGAAGGAAGAAAAGCCAGCGGTCACGGCCAGTGACACTGAGGAGACCAAGGAAGGAACGACCACCAAACCGGTCGTTCCGCCGATCTCGGCCCCGATCTCCAAGCCGGTCTCGACACCAGCAGTGACCCCTGCTGCCACCGGGGTGATCAAGGATTTCTGGTATGACGGCAATGGCGATATCTATGACGTGAACGCCGACCAGTATTTCCTGGTTTATACCGATCAGGAGTATTACTACAATCCCACGACAAAAAAGGTGTTCCTGGCCACCACCACAGCACTTACGCCCGTAGCCGTTCCGGGGTTCACGGTTTTTTATAATGCTGCCACCGGACTGATGATCGCCCTGCCCAAGGGTTGGGAAAAGGTCAAGGTAGTTGAAGAGACCCCGACCGGTGATACTGCGCCGTTCGAGGACCCTGTCTATATGAAATTCTATCTACCCACCACCGGCACGGCTGTTGGTTCTCTCCCTGGCTACTGTGCCACGTTCGGTATCATCGCCACGTCGCTCGATTCCTATGACACCTTGATGGCTGATCCGGAGGCCAGCGCCGCTTTGAATTTTCTTGGCACGTTTGGTGATTACGGATTTGTCGAGACTGAACCGGACGGGCCCTTCCCGACCGATGTGCAGGTCAGGCTTACCGAGGTTCCCGACATCTTGTCTGACGGGATCTCTGCTCACGAGATGCTCTGACGACTGGACAAAACTATACTATGGGGTAGTATGAAAGGGAATCTGTTTGAAGCGGGTTCCCTTTACTGTATTAAGGAGACATGAAAGATGCAGGACCATGTACGTGCGATCATCGAGGCCATGGGTGAGGACCCGGAACGCGAAGGGCTCAAGAAGACCCCGGAGCGGGTGGCCAAGGCCTACAAAATGCTGACCGCCGGCTATACCGAAGACCTCGACACGATCGTGAATGGTGCTCTCTTCTCGTCCGAGATGGACGAGCTGGTGCTGGTGAAGGATATCGAGATGTATTCACTGTGTGAACATCATATGCTGCCTTTTTTTGGCAAAGCTCATGTGGGCTATATCCCCAATGGCAAGGTAATCGGAGTATCCAAGATCGCCCGCATCGTTGACCATTTTGCCCGCCGGCTCCAGATCCAGGAGCGGCTGACCACGGAGATCGCTGACGCCATGATGAAATACACAGGCGCGCTGGGTGTTGGTGTGGTCATTGAAGCTAAACACCTCTGCATGATGATGCGGGGGGTGGAAAAGCAGAATTCGGTCATGAAGACCTCTATCGTACGCGGTACGTTCCGCAATAATCCCGGCTGCCGCAACGAGTTCCTCAGCCTGATCAACTAGCTCTATTATCAGGAGATACGATATGACTTCTCCTTCCGCGATCATCACGGGTGCGTCCAGACGGGTGGGCCGGGTGATCGCTCTCCATCTGGCACGATCTGGCTACGATATTGCCATCCACTATTACCGTTCATCATCCGATGCCCAGTCGCTCCAGCGGGAGATCAGGGATATAGGGCAGAGGGCGGAGCTTTTTTCTGCTGACCTCACAAATGTGGATGAGGTTCAGGTCATGGCGGAAGATATCTTCGCGTCGTTCAGTACGATCTCGCTGCTCATCAACAACGCTTCCCGGTTCGAGCCAGGCACCATAGCGTCCCCGCTTTCGGAATTTCAGAACAACCTGAACGTGCACCTGCTGTCGCCACTCGTGCTCATGCAGGCCTTTGCTGGCCACGTGCAGAGCGGCCTGATCATCAATTTCCTCGACAGTGCGGTCACTGATGACGGGACCGAACATCTTCCCTACCTGCTGAGCAAAAAAGCCCTGGCCTCACTGACGACCATGGCCGCTGTCGCTCTGGCCCCTGGTATACGGGTGAATGCTATCGCCCCAGGTCCTGTCCTTCCGCCACCAGGGCTGACCGCAGATCACTTGCAGAAACGTGCAGCAAAGACAACGCTTCAGATACCGGTTCCCCTGGAGGGGATCCTGCAGGGCGTCGACTATCTCATCCACTCGCCGGCTGTGACCGGAGAAACGCTGTTCATCGACAGCGGCCAGCATCTCAGGAGGTGACACATGATAATTCACATTTCGGACCTGCGGCTCCGCACGTACATAGGTTTTCAGCCCTGGGAAAAGGAAAAGCTGCAGGACGTGGTCATCAACGTGCAGATCGTCTTTGACGGGGTGATGGCTGCCCGGTCTGATTCCGTTCAGGACACGGTCGATTACAAGGCGATCACCAAAAATATCATCGCCATGGCAGAGGCTGCCAGTTTCAACCTGCTGGAGGCCCTGGTGGAGCGGGTGCTGGATATCGTGATGGAGGACCAGAAGGTGCAGAAGGCACTGGTCTCTATTTCTAAACCGCATGCATTGCGTTTTGCGGACGCTGTAGCGGTCACGTCAGAAAGGGTGCGTGATGCCTAGGGTCATCATCGGACTGGGGTCAAATATCGAGCCGGAAAGGAACATGCAGCAGGCCTTGGCGATGCTTGCAACACAACTCAGCATTGTTGCCCAGTCGCCGCTTTTGCGGACCGCTCCCCTGGGCTTTACTGACCAGCCGGATTTCCTGAATACGGCGGTGCTGGCGGAGACGACAGAGCCTTTGGATACTTTGAAGATCAGGCTTCACGCTATCGAGGACCTGCTTGGCCGGGTGCGGACTGTGAACAAGAACGGCCCCCGGACCATGGATCTGGATGTCCTGGTCTATGACGGGCAGGTTCTCGATCAGGAGATCTATCAGGTCGACTACCTGCGGTCAGAGGTACAGTTCCTGGCACCTGAGCTGCTGGCTGGTCAGATAGAGGTTCAGGCCGCCCTTTCGCCACTGGCCGAGCAGTTCAAGTTGGTTCTGGATCAGGTTTTTGCAGCCATTCAGGATGAGCCCTGGTATGCCAAGGCCACGAATTATTCGGTCACCATCAATGATACTGACGCACCGCGGCAGGGGAACACGTATACCCTCGCAACGACGACCCGGGGCGGGTATGTGCCGACGGTCATTACGTACTATGTTCGGAATTTTCAGCAGATCACCTTTGAAGAGCTCTACCGGGTGACGAAGCATGAGTTCGCTCACCTCTGGACGCTTGGAGAAGCTGACGCTCAGGCGGTCGAGTGAGCAGGGAGGGTACATGGCATACAGCGTAACTATGAACCGTGGACCATACGCGTACGAACGGGATGGTGTAACACGTTGGATCTCCTGTCACATTTTGCAGTCAATGGATGGCACTGTCCATTTGTCTGTGTGGACTGGCGACCGAGAAGATCAGGCGGACGAGAAGCCTGATGATGCACTGGACGCGAGTATCGCACCTTTTGATCCTCTATCAGGTCAGGCAGACGAGACAGCACCCGCGACAGCAGGTCGGATGGTCAGGACACTCCTCCCGGATGGTCTTGAGGAAGGTTTGATCGCTCAGATCGTGGAAGAGGTAGAGGAGGCGGTCGCTGTATTGGTGCCTCGGGAAGAACCAATCGATCCTGAGCCTAGAGCACAGTTTTGACAGGCATCATTCGAGGCTTCGTGGAGCTTATGGTACTTGGCGAGGCTGGTATTCAGGCGGTGGAGGGAACTAGTAATTTTCACTCCAGCTATGGCCTCCACGGGGATCGTGATCTAGACGCTGGGCATTTGGTTCTCTTTGCTCCGTCCTGAGGTCCAGTTCTAATTGCCGTTCCTTGCCTTCAAAATGAGCTTCTGCGAGAGGTATATAGAATTGACCTTCAAACCTTACATACACCTGACCGTCTTGCTCGACTATTATGCCATCAACGGTTGAGCTGGTCATCTCAGGGGTATCTTTCCAAATATTGCTAGCTTTTTTGGTTTCCGGATTGGAAAAATACTCAATGAACCGGGTCACGAGCGTATCAGGTGATATACAGATACGCACCCATTTCCCGACCTGGTGTGCATGTTTGTGCTGACTTGTCTTTCGATGTTGATCGGGCATGATCACCTCACTTCAGCAAGGCTTTGATAGCGGGTATCAGCTTGTCGGTAGCTTTTTCACCGTGGCGGATGATGTCCTTGCGTTTTGACATATTGGTCAGCTTGGCGTCATGGATGTTGGGATCGATCACGATGTCCGCAGCCTCGATCTGTTCTCGTGCGAGGTGGTAGCGGAACATGTCGATCGTCGCTTGCAGGACCGAGATGCGGTCCGTGGACCTCGAACGGCCGGAGATGACCTGATCGGAAAAGAACACCGAGTCGAGATTGACCGCGATGATGATCTCCGCCCCCATCGCTTTCACGGTGGGCACGGGGACAGGCTCAGAGCAGGCACCATCTAGGTAGGCGTGTTTTCCGATCTTGAAGGGTTTGAAGATCAGCGGCAGCGAGCTGCTGGCCCGGATGGCGAGAGCTAGGTCGCCGGTTTTGATCATCACTGCCTGTCCGGTCTGCAGGTCGCTCGCGACCGCACAGAAGGGGATCGGGAGATCTGCGATCTGGTGTTTCCCAATTGATCTATGCAGGAACTGGATGAGGCGATCGTTCTTCTGTCCGCCGCCGAGCGATATACTGGCGAGAGTCCAGAGAAAATCCTTATTGGACAGTTCCAGATACAGCTTTTCGATACGTTCGATATCGCCGGTGGCCGCATAGGCACCTCCTATGAGGGCGCCGGCACTGGTACCCGCGATGAGATCGATCGGTATTTCATGCTTGACCAGGCTTTTGAGCACGCCGATATGGGCGATCCCGCGGATGTCGCCGCTGCCCAGGGCCAGGCCGATCTTTTTCCTGCGACCTTTGAATCCAAGCATGACAGACCTTTCATGAGAAAAAGACCGGAAGGTCAGAACCAGCGTCTGCGTTTGAAAATGAACATCATGGCCGTCGCCAGTGCCATGATGACGACCCAGAACAGGAGATAGCCGTATTTCCAGGTGATCTCAGGGAAGTAATGAAAATTCATGCCGTAGACACCAGCGAGGAAAGTGAGCGGCATGAAGATGGTGCCGATGACGGTGAGGACTTTCATGACCTCGTTCATCTTGTTCGACAGGGCGGACAGGTGGATGTCGATCATGCCGGAGACGACATCCCAGAACGTCTCGATCTCATCGATGGCCTGCACGGTGTGGTCGTAGAGCACCCGGAGATAGAGCTCGGTGTTCTTTTTGATGATCGTGAACTGTCCGCGACCCAGCGTCGAGATGACCTCCCTCAGCGGCCAGATGGATTTACGGAGCGAGATGATCTCCCATTTCAGGGCATGGATGGACTTGAGCGTATTGGATGATGGATTGGATACTGCTTGTTCTTCCAGGGTATCGATACGGTCAGCCAGGTGGTCGAGGATCACAAAGTAGCTGTCCACGACTGCGTCCATGAGC
>CAYOQW010000004.1:0-14545 GCA_964406175.1 uncultured Candidatus Saccharibacteria bacterium | reverse complement strand
CCAGAGTTCATAGCACTCTTCTGCTGTAGGCGTCTCTCTCATAGTGTTGGTTCTAATGTCTAATGTCTAATGTCTAATGTCTAATGTCTAATGTCTGACTTACACACTGAGACTGATGATCCCTGCCAGCCCGAGCACAATGCCCAGGTACTGATTGAACACCAGCCTCTCGCGGAGGAAAAAATAAGCCAGAACCACCGTGATCGCCACGGAGAAATTCCCCACGACCCCCACCACACTCACGTAGCCGTGTTCCATCCCCCAGTTGAGTGAAATAAAGGCAAGAAAATTCATGACGATCACGATCGGGAACCAGAAATTTCGAAAAGGGTATCTATTATTTTTGAACTGTCCGAACGCCAGAAGCAGCAAAGTGACCCAGAAAAGAGCAAAGATCTGCTGATAAAAATACCCGGCTTTCCACCCCGTTGTCTGAATTGCTTTGTTGATGAACATGAAGCCAAATCCATTGAGCACGACCGCCCCGATCCCTTCCTTGATCCCTCGAGCGAGCGCTCCCTTGAATCCTTTTTTCAGCTCTGTGAAATCCACACTGACGCAGATGCCTGCCACGATGAGAACGACCATACCCAGCCATTGAAAAAATGTCGGACGCAGACTACCCAGGATCGTCTGCCAGAGAAGCGGAATGATCACCCAGAGCGAGTACACCGCCACCATGACCGAGACATTGCCGACGCTGAGCGAACGGTAGAACAGGAACCAGGCGAGGTTGAGGAACAACGATCCGCTGGCCAACAGGGCCAGTGACCCAAGTGATATCCCAAGTGGTATCCGAAGGATGAGCCAGGCCACGGCGACACAGGTCGTGACGACCAGCTGCATGGCGAACATCGGACCAAATGCTCCATTCGCATCAACCAGCTTCTTGCCACCGAAATCTCCAACACCCCAGCCCAAAGCGACTCCCAGTCCGCACAGAACACTGACAAAGAACATACTAGCCTTTCACTACTGAGCTGCCCCGTCTGAGCGCCTGGACATTGATCTCTACCAGTGCTTTCTTCTTGGCACCGAGCACAGGCAGGAGTGATGATTCAACGACCGACAGATCGACTATCCCGGTCTTGCCGACCACCGCACCGAGCATGACCATATTGGCGGTCTTGGCATTCTTCAGTTCGTAGGCGATATTCGTGGCGTCGATATTGACCACCCTGACGTCTGTACGGGTGACCGCTTTCTTGACAAGCGACGTGTTGATAAAAAGCCAGCCGCCGGGCTTGACCATGGGTTCGAACTTGGCGAGGGACGGCTCATTCATGACGACGACAACTTCGGGAGCCTCGGATACAGGCGAAGCGACTTCGTCAGCAGAAACGACGACGGTGCAGTTGGCAGTGCCGCCACGCATCTCTGCACCATAGGACGGCAGCCAGGTGACATGTTTGCCATCTTCCATCCCGGCATAGGTGAGCATCATGCCCATGAGCAGAACACCCTGCCCGCCAAACCCTGCAAAACGGAACGACATCGTGGTCATAGGTATCCTTTTCTGTTTACAGACGATTTCTGACTTCGCCGAGAGGAAAATATTTGAGCATCTCTTGTTCTACCCAGGTATTGGATTCGAGAGGCGACAGCTTCCAGTTGGTCGGACAGGTCGAGACGATTTCGACCAGAGAAAAGCCTTTATGGTCCACCTGAGCCTGAAAAGCTGTCTTGATCGCCTTCTTGGCCTGCAATACGTGCTTGGGCGAATGGACCGACACACGAGTGAGATATGTAGGCGCATCGAGGACATTTAGGAGCTCCACCACGCGGATAGGCATTCCTTCATGGTTCTGACCGCGTCCCAGCTGAGACGTCGTGGTGACCTGACCGGGTATGGACGTCGGTGCCATCTGCCCACCGGTCATACCGTAGATGGCATTGTTCACAAAAATGACCGTGATATCCTCACCGCGATTAGCGGCATGGAGGATCTCACCGCTGCCGATAGAGATGAGGTCCCCATCGCCCTGATAGGTGAAAACTATCTTGTCCGGTTCGAGACGCTTGATGCCCGTGGCGACCGCAGGAGCTCTGCCGTGCAGTGCTTCTGCAAAATCCACCTCGAGATAATTATAGACGAGGATCGAACAACCCACCGGTGCGACCCCGATGGTGCGGTCCCGGATCCCCAGCTCTGCTATGGACTCGGCCACCAGGCGATGAATGATCCCGTGGCCGCAACCAGGACAATAATGGGTCGTTCCGTTGAAAAGCACATCTGATTTTTGAGCACGGATAGTCATGGTTGTCTCACAACTAATCAACAAATAGTGGAGGGCACATCACTGGTCACTTTCTTACGTTTCCAGATGTACAGGTACAGGCTCGAGATGCTGAGACTGAGGACCGTACCGGCGATCACATCCGGTATATAGTGCTGTTTGACGAATAAAGTCGATATTGATATGAAAAAAGCAGCAACTAACCATGGCCAGGATCGTCGAGGCTCGATGATATGTATAAAAAAACCTATACAGACAGAATCGGCGACATGAAGGCTGGGGAAGGAAGTCAGGGGACGATTAAGCCCATAATGCCACCTCAGCAGGACTGAAAACAGGTCATTCCCTTCCACAACTGCTCTCGGAGCTGTTGTCTGAAAGACAACGTTGATAGCTGCGGTGATCAGACTGACGGTGATCATGGACAACGCAAAAACAGGAAAAATATCTGGCCGACGGAAAAAAACAAATACAATTCCCGCCAGCTTATATATGAAGTAGAACAGATACGGGATTATAAAAGGCAGGATCAACGGAATAGCCCGGTCCCAACCCGTTTCCAGCGTATGTATTGTGCCTGGAATATCTGTTTTATTGACCGCCACCATAGCCAAACCGCTCATATAGGCGAGAGCAACCAGAACACTGTTTATCACAAATCTCTTATTCATCTGTCTTTAACCCGGGAAAAAATTAATAAAAAGCCTTCTTTAGCTCTTCGACGATCTCTTCCGGCGTGGGGACTCTACCACCTGGGCTGCCGAAGAACTTGACCGGGACAGTACCCTCGACAGACAGACGGACATCCTCGACCATCTGGCCCATGCTCATCTCCACCGTGAGGATGCCCTTGGTATGGGCTACAGCTTTTTTGATCGCATCGTAGGGGAACGGCCAGAGGCTGATCGGTCTGACCAGGCCGAGCTTGATCCCCTGAGCTCTGGCCAATTTGAGCGCGCTGCGGGCGATGCGCCCTACCGAACCGAACGCCGCGATGACATACTCTGCATCCTCCAGCTCAACGGTCTCCAGCCGGCATTCCGCTTCGATGATGCGGTCCCATTTGGCCTGCTGCTTCATATTGTAGTGATAGAGCGTGTCGCCGGCCAGGTACAGCGATTTGACCAGACGGGACTTGCGGCCGCCTTCAGTCCCCTGCAGCGCCCAGTCAGCGAATTTGGTCCTGCGTTCCGGACGTTCTCTGCCCCGGAAGTCGACCGGTTCCATCATCTGCCCCATGACGCCGTCGCCGAGGAGGAGAACCGGATTGTTCCATTTTTCTGCCAGCTCGAAAGCCAGGAACACATGGTCGACCATTTCCTGCAGGGTCGAAGGTGCGAGCACGATGGTGTGATAGTCGCCATGTCCGCCGCCCTTGGTCGACTGGAAATAATCGGACTGTGCAGGTGCGATATTGCCGATGCCGGGGCCGCCACGCGACATGTTGACGATGACGCAGGGGAGCTCGGCGCAGCACAAGGTCGAGATACCCTCCTGCTTCAGGCTGATGCCGGGGCTGGACGATGAGGTCATGGCCCGGCGTCCGGTCGCCGCTGCTCCATAGACCATATTGATCGCCCCGATCTCGCTCTCAGCCTGGACGAATGCTCCGCCGGCCTTGGGCAGGTGGTAGGACATATATTCTCCGATCTCGTTCTGCGGCGTGATCGGATACGCAAAGAAACCTTCTACTCCGGCTCTGATCGCGGCTTCGGCCAGCGCCTCATTGCCTTTCATCAATACCTTTGTCATGGTCAGCTCCTAAGTAATCTCAATCCTTGTGGACAGTGATGCAGACATCAGGGCACATCTGAAAACACAGCGCACATGCAGAACACTTCCCATCGGGATCATGCAGTTCGGCCGGCGTATACCCTTTGCCATTGATACGGTCGGGAGACATGCGGATGATGTGGAACGGGCACGCCGACGTGCACAGTTCACACCCTTTGCACTTTTCCTGATCGATGTCGATATGATTTGCCATGCTGCTCCCGGATAATAAAAGTCTTTACCTATACAAAAACCCCGTTGCTCACATGAAGGACGAGCATCGGGGCCCGCGGTACCACCTATCTACTCCCCGTACTTTTCCGGAGAGTCCTCATTGTAGTGATAAAGCAACCAGCTTCCAGGCCGGACGAGTTCGAAACGCTGACCATGAAAGGGTTACACCTGTCCCCCTTCTCTCTGTGATGGCTGCTCGCCTCTACTGCTTCCGGTTCCCCCTATTTTCACGCCCCTGAGTATAGGCAAAAAAGCCTGTTCCGTCAACGGACCAAACCGCCTCCAGCCTCGAGGAGCGGGATCTCTTGATACGCCCGGATCCGCTCTCCGGAGACGACCCGATCGATCCTCGGTTCCCGATACTGCGCCCAGAGGGCAGTGATCGCCAGTCCTGCAATACCGATGGCGAAAACCCAAAACCAGAGGAGACGTATACGTCGCTGGTCCATCAGGAGTCCTGCAGTCGAGCTTTGAGATGATCGTAACCAGAGCGGCCCAGGAGAGCGTAGGCAAAGTCTTTCCCAAGTTCTACTCCCGGCTGGTCAAATGCATTGATGTCGTATAGTTCGCCCGAGAGGGCAGCTGCATATTCCATCATAAAGATGAATTGGCCCACCGCATGTTCACTGACCTCGGGAAAAGTGATCCTGCTTGTAGGCTGCTGATTTTCCCGCAGCGCGGTCATGGTCCCGCGGAGCTCTGCTGCCATGAGCTTACTGAAGGTCGCCCCTTTCAGGTAGCCCAGCTCCTCAACACTATCCGGAACATCGCTGATCGCGAGGTCCTCACTGAACGCGCCGACCTCGAGGAATACGATATTCTTGTCATGAGGGCCGAAGTTGAACAGCTGGATCTGCGAATGCTGATCGGTCGTCCCGAGCGATTCGGTCGGGGTCTGGCCAACTCTGACCTCCTTGCCCTGACGATCCTCTTTTTTGCCCAGACTTTCACCCCAGAGCTGCTTGAACCATTCCGGCCAGCGCTTGAGACGATAACTGTACGGCATCATGACCACGACGTTCTGACGTTTGAACGCATAACTGGCGTACTGCAGAGCAGCGAACTGCTGAGCCGGATTGTCATGGAACGGCAGCTGGCAGCGTTCGTCCATACGGGCAGCCCCGGCCAGCAGAGCACGAGCGTCCAGACCAAGGAATACGGCTGGCAAGAGGCCAACGATACTGAGGATGGAGAACCGTCCGCCCACATCGTCCGGGTGGGTGAACATACGGACCTGTTCAGCCTTCCCGACGTCCTTCAAAAGTCCGGTCGTCTGCGAGGTCGTGAATACCAGATGACGCGTGTACGCGTCTCCAAATCGTTCCTTCAGCACCTGGCGGGTATAGAGAAAACCAGCTGCAGTCTCCATGGTGCTGCCAGACTTGCTCACCACGTTGAACAAGGTGGTAGAGAGGTCCACCGTTTGAAAAAAAGATGACAGCTCTTCTGGATCGACATTGTCAAAACAATGAAACGCTACCCCATTACCCATGGTAGGCAGATGGGCAAACGTGTGATGCAGGGCGATCGCTCCGAGGGCCGACCCACCGATCCCGAGCACCACGAACGTTTTGACCCAGCTCATCTCTTCACGGAACGCGACAAGATCATCGATCAGAGCAGCTTCGTATGGCAGCTCCATGAAGTGGAGAGCACCAGCTTTCCGTGCCCCAGAAACCCGCACTCCAGCGGCAGACACAAGACTTTCCAGCTGCCCCAGCTCCTGGTCTGTCACCCCATGCTCGATACCGATCGCTTTGGCCAGCATCCCTGTAAAATCAAACTGTACATCCTGCATGGGTTCTCCGTTTAAAAAAGCTGTAAGCTTTAGGCTCTACGCCGTAAGCTCTATGATTTTTAGAGTATTGATTCATTTACTATTCAAAAAAAGCCTATAGCTTAGAGCTTAAAGCCTCCTAGCTTTTAGGTATATACGTCTTGATCACTTCCGCTTTCATCCCGCCATGCCCCTGCATATGATACGAAGACACGTGAGAGGGAATGAGCACTGACCACCCCTCACGCACACCAACCACGGTATCACTGCCCTCTACACCGATCTCTATCGCTCCTTCTTTCACAAAAATGTGGTGAAAACTGCCGCCGGTCTGCTCGGTCCAGACATTGGACTTGTCGTTCAGCAGGATCAGGTCAGACCCATAATAAACAGTCTCAAAAAGCTGTTGCGTCCTGCCTCCCAGGTCGTCCCGCTGCAATTTTGACTGCCTCAGGAGGAACTGGGGATCATTTGCCTGGTCGTCGCGGTCAATGAACTTGAAATAATCCTCGACCTGTACCGGACGGACGGAACCATCGGGATTAAATTTGCCTTTATCAAATGAACGTATAGTGGATGCACTGTCCGATCGGTCCCGCTGTACCTCATAGACAATATTGCCGAGAGGACAGGCAGGATCATCTTCCCAGGAATGATGAATACCGCCTGCACTGGGATCCACGATGGTCCCGCTCTCTACCCGAAAACAATTGACGTACTGCCAGGGATTCAAAGCGAGCACCAGCTGATCGGCCTCCTTTTCGGCGTCGATCATGGTGAGATTGCCCTTCATGACATGTTTGCTGAGCAGCTGCATCCCGGTCGCGATATCGTGACAGGTCTTTTCAAACGCTGCCCAGTCACAACCCGCCTTGGCTCCCAGGGTGACCGAACCTTTTTCCAGAAAAAACCAGGTCTCAGGCTTGGAAAGCCAATGCGTCGTACTCTCGTCCGACTCTTTTACATGGAGTTGAAATGAATTGCCCAAGGCCTGGGTGAATTTGATCAAAACCGGCATGACCGTCCCGAACCGCCGTGCCACCTGTTCTCCCAGTATATCTAGCGGATGCTGTGCAATGAGATTCTGGAGTGCGATCGGAGCGATAACAGCATCGCTGAGCTGCCTTTCACCTGAACCAGCTTTATGGAGTTCGTAGACGGCGGGGGCCAGGTACGCACCGAGATTGTCACGCCGGACCGAGCCCCGAAGATGCGAACCAGGGATCACACGACTCACTCCGGCGAGTTCATACGACTGTCCTATCTTCGATCCGCGAAGCGATTCCTGATCTCGGATTCCCTTCATTGTCTGGATATAGCTGCCGCCCCAGGTCGGCTGTTCCATCAGGATCGGCACGATCAGATACAGATCTGGTTCTAGCATGGTACTCCCCCCTGTGCAGCTGCCAACCGGGCTTCAAAATCTTCTAGTATCTCCATGGCTCTGGACGTACCGATCCTGTCCACGCCGACCTTGAGAAAATCAAAATAATTATAGGGATTCACACTGCCTGAAGCCTTGATCCCGATATGCGGGCCGACGATATCGCGCATGAGCTGAACATCCTCCAACAGCGCTCCAAGTGACGTGAAGCCGGAACACGTTTTCACAAAGTCAGCCCCTGCTTCGCGAGCCCAGGTATAGACTTCTCTCTTTTCATCCTCATCCAGCCAGAAATTCTCTCCGATCACCTTGACCACTGCTGTCGGATTCCTGCCCTTCACGGTTTCGATGAGCCAGCCGATCTCGGCCTTCACCTTGTCTTTTTCCAGTCGAACGTACTGAAATACGTTAATGAGAAAATCTATCTCGATCTGTACATTCAAGCCGCTGCGGTCAACGGTATCGAAAACCTGATTGATCTCCGCCACCTTTTCTTCCAGCGGGATATCATACTTGCGGATGAAATCCTCACCGGTTTTCTTGGCACGGACATATTTATCCCTGAGCAGCCGGAACCCGACCGCCGCACAGGCCCTGGTCTGACTGTCAGCCAGCGTCCCCAGGATCCAGGGGATATGCTCTGAACGGACACAGCAGGCAAAAAAATCGTGTTCACGGGCCTGCTTCGCCCGTCGGAGCACCGATTCCTGAGGTGCACCGAACCTGAGTTCTGTGTGATCGATACGTCGTGCGAGTTCCTCGACGCTCCTCGGCATATTGGCCATGGAGAGCTCTCCTCACCATAGGACTAAACCGTTCCTACGAAAGGATGGCCTTGCGCAGTAATTCCTGAACGACCGGAGGATTGGCCTGACCTCGGGTCTTTTTCATTACCTGCCCGACCAGGAACATGAGCGCACCTTCTTTACCGCCCCGGATCTGTTCCACAACCACGGCATTTTCCGCGATGACCTCCTGGACCGCTTTGTCCAGCACCCCGGTATCACTGACCAGCTTCAAGCCTTTTTTCTCTACCAGTTCAGCAGGAGACGCTCCATCCTTTACTACTTCCAGGAGGATATCCTTGGCGATCTTGCCAGAAATGGCACCATTCCTGATCAGCTCCACCAGCTCTCCGATATGCCCGGCTGTCAACCGGCTGGCGGTCAGCTCAAGTCCGAGATCCTTCAAAATGAACGTGACATCGCCGTTGAGCCACTTGCTGACCTCCTGAGCGAACTCCTTGCCTTTGGTCCCGACCGCCTGCTCAAACCAGTCTGCGTTGACGGATTCTTCGACCAGGATGACCGCATCATTGTCTTTCAGACCATACTGTTCGACAAATCGCCGTTGCTTGGCTTCTGGAAGTTCTGGAAGTTCCGCCTGAAGTCTCGCCACCCACTCCCGGTCCACATGGACCGGCGGCAGGTCCGGCTCAGGAAAATAACGATAGTCATTAGCCTCTTCCTTGGAACGCTGGTGCACGGTCACACCCTTGATATCATTCCAGCCACGAGTCTCCTTGGACCCGACCGAGTAGAGCTCGCCGGTGGTCTCATACAGCTGGATCTGACGGTCTATCTCATAGGCGAGAGCTTTTTCCAGGGCGATGAAGGAATTGAGGTTCTTGACCTCGACGATAGGCGTGTATTTGGAAAAGTCGCCCTCCGGCGAGATCGAGATATTGATGTCGAACCGCAGCTGCCCCTTGTCCATATCGGCATCAGAAGCGCCGATGTAGCGGACGATCTGACGGACTTTGCGGGCATAGGCGCTGGCTTCCTCGATGGTATGCATGTCCGGGTCCGACACGATCTCCAGCAAAGCCACTCCGGACTTGTTGCAGTCGATGAGGGTATAGCTTTCGCCGGTAGCCGGATCAGTCTCGTGCAGCGATTTGGCGGTGTCCTCTTCCAGATGAGCTCGGGTGATCCCGATGCGTTTTCGGCCTGCGGACGTGTCGACCTCGAGATACCCTGCCTTAGTGAACGGCTGATCGTACTGGGAGATCTGGTAGCCCTTGACCAGGTCTGGGTAGAAGTAGTTCTTGCGGTCGAATTTCGACTCCTCCGGGATGCTGCAGTTGAGGGCCAGACCTACACGAAGCGTCTGTTCGATCGCCTTTTGATTGGCGACCGGCAGGGCACCAGGCAGACCCAGACAGACCGGACACGTGTGGGTGTTCGGCTCAGCTCCGAAATAGTTGGACGTACACCGACAGAACATCTTGGATGCTGTCTTCAGCTGAGTATGGATCTCGAGACCAATGATGGGGATATTCTTGCTCACGATTTGATTCCTCAATGATTAATCGATGTCCTACCCGATCACGGGCCGTTTCAAGTGCCAATCCGTAGCCTGCTGATATGCGTAAGCGGCTTTGAGTATCAAGGACTCCGAGAACTGCGGTCCCATGATCTGCAGGCCGACCGGCATGGGCTTCTGACCGTTCGCCGGCTGATGGAATCCGCAGGGTACATTGACGCCGGGCAACCCGGCCATGGAGCTCGGCTCCACCAGTACGTCCATGAGCTCTCCGAACATGGCCGCGTCCTCAGAAGCTCCGACCGGCAAGGCAACGACAGGAGAAGTCGCGGCGGCGATCACATCTACTTCGCCAAAAGCACGATTGAAATCATCAATGATAAGGGTACGGACCTTCTGGGCTTTTTTGTAATACGCATCATAGTAGCCAGCTGACAAGGTATAGGTACCAAGCATGATGCGGCGCTTGGCCTCAGCCCCGAAGTCGGAGCGGGGATGGCCGAAACGGTTACCGTCCAGGCGGGCCAGGTTCGAGGATACCTCTGACCGCTGCACGATGGTATAGACCGCTATGGAATATTTGGGGTCCAGAAGCGAGATCTCCTTGATCGTGGCGCCCAGTTTTTCAAGTTCTTTGACCGCATCCATGATCGAGGTACGGACACCCTCTTCGATATCGTCGACAAAGTATTCCCTGGGAAGACCGACCTTCAGACCGGTCAGTGGCTTGCCGAGGGATGCGAGGTACTCTTCAACAGGTTTCGGGGATGAGGTGGCATCAAATTCGTCATGGCCCACAATGGCCTGAAAGATAGCTGCTGAATCACGGACGGTCTTGGTGATGGGACCGGGGCTGTCGGTCGAGGACGCCATGGCTACCACGCCGTAGCGGCTGACCCGGCCATAGGTCGGCTTGAGCCCGGTCACCCCGCACCAGCTGGCTGGCTGACGGATAGACCCGGCTGTCTCGCTGCCGATCGCACCGGTCGCCATATCGGCTGCGATGACCGCAGCAGAACCGCCAGAAGAACCACCCGGCAAGCGTGTGGTGTCCCAGGGATTCAGCGTTGTGAAAAAGTCAGACGTCTCGGTCGACGAACCATGGGCAAAAGCGTCCATGTTCGTCTTACCCATAATGACCGTGCCGGCGTTCTTCAACCGCTTGACCACAGTCGAATCGTAGGGCGGGAGGTAGTTATCAAGCATTTTCGATGACGCGGACGTTCGGACATTTTCCATGCAGAAGTTGTCCTTGACTGCCAGAGGGATGCCCTCCAGCGCCCGGATATCCCGGCCGCTCTGATACCGGCGGTCAGACTCCTCGGCACAGGCAGCAGCGTAGGCCGTCAGTACTTCCAGATACCCCTTCACCTGCGGATCGAGCTTGACAGTACGTTCCAGACAGGAGTTCAGCAGCTCCTTGGCCGTAAATTTCTTGGCTTTCAGCCCTTCCAGGGCCTCGGTCACACCCAATGCATACAGTTCCATGGTCATCTCTCCAACGCTGGATCAACTTTGAAATAGCCCCGCAGCTGTCTCGGCGCGTTCTGAAGCGCCTGCTTCTGGGTGAGCGAAACGCGCGCCTGGTCGGCACGCCAGATATTGATGAGCCCCGTGACCTGGGAGGTCTCCGGGGTTTTGGATGTGTCGATCTCCTGCAGCACTTCGATATAATTCAGCGCTTCGGTGAGCCACCCCTGGAATTTCTTCACTTCCACCTCGCTGAGATGCATGGCGGCGAGAGATGCGATCTTCTGGACTTCCTCTGGACTGAGCTGTGTAGCCATAGTTATGTCTCCTCATGTACTCTGGCATGATACCATACTCACCGGCAGTGATAAATCACTCTCATTGACCAAATGTGCCCGCTACGGTATCGTTAAGTAGTTATGCAGTACCATCATTTCTCCATGAAGGCCATATAGTATCTACAAGAATGACTCAAAGTCTATTTTATCGAATTCACTAGAGGACAGAATGGACACGATCCTGGAATTAAAGAACACCACCAAGCTCTACAAGGGTGACGGCGACGAGACCGCAGCCCTGAAGGATGTCAGCCTGCGGGTGAAGAAGGGCGAAAGCCTCGCCATCATCGGCAAATCCGGCAGCGGCAAATCAACGCTCATGCACATTCTGGCCACCCTGGACCGGCCAACCAGCGGAGAGCTCGACATCGACGGTAAACCCACATCGTCTTTGAAAGCGAATGATATCGACCGGCTCCGCAATCAGAAGTTTTCTTTTGTCTTTCAGCAGTTCTTCGTCAATCCGCGGAACAACTGCCTGGACAATGTGGTCCTCCCGCTGACCATTGCCGGCGTGTCAGAAAAAGAGCGGAAAGAACGCGGGCTCAAAGCACTAGCGTCAGTTGGACTGGAGGACAAGGTCAAAAGCAAAGCCAACAACCTGTCCGGCGGCCAAAAACAACGTCTCTGCATCGCCCGTGCCCTGGTCACTGATCCGCAGGTCATCTTTGCCGATGAGCCGACCGGCAACCTCGACAGCGAGAACGGCCAGATCGTCATGGATATGCTGCTGAGACTTCAGAAGGAACGCGGCATCACGCTCATCATGGTGACTCATGACCATGACCTCGCAGCCCTGTGCGATCGGACTATTACCATCAAAGACGGACAGATAGCCGGAGGAAACAAATAATGAGGATCATTGATATCGTCAAAACTGCCCAGAGCAATATGCTCCATGCCAAACTGAGATCCTCGCTCACCGTCATCGCCGTATTCATCGGAGCTCTCACTATCTCGCTCACCAATGGCGTCGGTAATGGAGTGAAGGAATACGTCAACAAACAACTGGGAAATCTCGGTGCCGAAGACATGATGATCGTATCAGCCAAGCAGGAACGTACCGGCCCCATATCGACCAAAGTCAAAGAGTATGACCCCAATCAGCAGCGGGACATGTACGATCAGGTACTCCTGACCAGTGCGGATATCGTCAAGATCCAAGGCATTGATGGAGTTCTGGAAGTCATCCCTCAGCAGTCTGCCCAGATCCTGTATGTGACCACAGGGGACAAGAAATACCTGGCCTCTGTCGGCCAGGATGTCACCGGCCTGAAGATCGATATGGCTGCCGGCTCGACCCTCACCGCTGACAGCACGGACCAGATCACTATCCCGATCGCCTACGTTGAACCACTCGGCTTCAGCTCAGCCCAGGATGCCATCGGCAAAACACTGACGCTCGCCTATATCGACTCCGCAGGCGTGCTCCAGGAACAAACCGCAACGATAGCCGGCGTACAACAGAGCTCTCTCCTGGGAAACAGCCAGTTCACTGCCTCCATATCCCTCTGTGCTGCTATCCACAAAAAACAGGTAGAAGGTATCCCTGCCCTCACGGATAAATACGATTATTTCATGGCACGGTTCAACAAAAATAATTCCAAATCCCAGATCTCCGAGCTCAAACAGCGTTTCGATGATGCCGGCTACAAAGCCATGACCCTGGCGGACCAGCTGGGAACCGTCAACTCGGTCATCGATTCCATCCTCATCGCTCTCAATCTATTTGGTGCTATATCCCTGCTGGCCGCCAGCTTCGGTATCGTGAACACCCTGCTCATGGCGGTCAAGGAGCGTACCCGCGAGATCGGCCTGATGAAAGCTCTGGGTGCTCACCGCCGCGATATCTTCGCCATCTTTGCCCTCGAGGCCGTCAGTATCGGCTTCTGGGGTGCAGCGATCGGCATCCTGACCAGCATGGGCATCGGCCTCTGGGCCAATGACTACGCCACCAAGACGTTCCTGAAGGATTTCACCGGGTTCCATCTGCTGTCCTTTCCGATCATCTCTTCAGCCGGCATCGTCGCCCTCATCATGGCTATCGCCTTTGTGGCTGGAGCGCTGCCCTCCATCAAAGCAAGCCGCCTCGATCCCATCGAAGCACTCAGATACGAGTAAAGCCTAACCTGACTCGTCTTTTCAAAAGAGCCCGCCAAATTGGCGGGCTCTTTGCTTACTTTGAAAAGCCTAAAGCTTATCGCTTACAGCTTAAAGCTCTTTACACATCCATCAGATATCTATCCAGTTCCCATTCGGTGACTGAGAGTCGATACGACTCCCACTCTTCCAGCTTGGTCTCCAGATACCGGCGATGGGTGTAGTCACCGAGCATCGTCTTCATGAGCTTGCTCTTCTCGAACTTCAGCAGTGCAGAATGCAGGCTGCCGGGGATGGAGGTGATGTAGTACTCTTTGAGCTTGGCATCGTCATACTTGAACACGTCCTCTTCGACCGGCTTGGGCGGAGTGAGCTTGGCTTTCACCCCTTCGAGACCGGCAGTGATCATGGCCGCCAGGGCGAGGTAGGGATTGTTGGACGGGTCCGGGCAGCGCAGCTCGAACCGGGTCGACTGGGTGGCTCCGCCGCGGACACCGGGGACGCGGATGAGAGCAGTGCGGTTCTTGCGGGCCCAGCAGTTGTAGACCGGGGCTTCGTAGCCGGGGGTCAGTCTCTTGTAGCTGTTGACGACCGGATTGGTGATGGCCACGATCTCGTCGATATGCTTCATGAGACCAGCCATAAAGCTGTAGGCGATCTTCGAGAGATTATATTTATCCTTGGCATCGTAGAACAAGTTCTTGCCGGTCTTCTTGTCCGCCAGGCTGAAATGCGTGTGCATACCGCTGCCGGCCTGTCCCGCGAGGGGCTTGGGCATGAAGGTGGCGTGGTAACGGTAGAGATGAGCGACGTTCTTGACCGCGTATTTGAGGGTCAGAGCATTATCTGCGCAGGTGAGGGCATCCGCATACTTGAAATCGATCTCATGCTGACGGTCAGCCACTTCGTAATGGCTGCACTCGACCTCGATGCCGAACGCATGGAGCGTGGAGACGATCTCCTTGGT
>CAYOQW010000003.1:0-14995 GCA_964406175.1 uncultured Candidatus Saccharibacteria bacterium | reverse complement strand
CCGCTATAGTACTTTGTCTATTAGTTAATTCTACTACTACTACTACTACTACTACCTTGTCGATGAGAGACGAAGGATTCCGAGTTTTGCGAGCATTCAAAAAGAGACACCTTTGTTGGTGTCTCTTTTTGAAGAAGGCCGTAGGAATGACAGTTATTACAGCAGGTTGATCAAGGCCTGGGCGGCGAGGATCTTGACCAGGGTGGCGGTCGGATAGACCATGGAATACCAGAGGTTGGGCAGGTCGGACTAGGCCTTTTCATTGGCAAAGGCCAGACAGGCTGGCTGGGTCTGGACCGCGGACATGACGCCCATGACCGCAGCAAAGGGCATCTTGAGCACTTTGTAGCCAATGAACAGGACTGAGAAGGCCACGGCAAAGGTCACTGCGGCACCGGTCAGCAGCAGCGTCAGACCATTACCGCTCGAGAGTACCGAGGCGAACTGATTGCCGGTACGGATACCAATGCCTGCGAGAAAGAGCACGAGTCCGACTTCCCTCAGAACATGGTTGGTATTGCTTGGCAGGCTCCAGCGGATGGGTCCGGTGCGGCCTCGCCATCCGAGTATCAGTGCTATCACCAGTGGACCACCAGCCAGCCCGAGTTTGAACACTCCGCCGGTCGGGAGCGGGATAGGGATCAGCCCCAGCAGGATGCCGAGAGAAACGCCGAGTGACACCGAGAGGAAGTCGGTCTCGGCCAACGAATTGATCGCATTGCCAAAGAACTTGGTGACTTCTTCGATGTGGTCCTTGTAGGTGACGACCCTGATACGGTCGCCCATCTCGAGTGTCGTGAACGGGTTGGGTACGAGCTCTACGTCGCCGCGGCGGAGCCGGGTCAGCGTAGCGGTCTCATCCAGAATGGGGATCTGGCTGATCAGCTTGCCGGTGAGCGAGCGGTTCGACACGATCAGATGCACGGATGACAGCGCGCGTGTGTCTTTTTCCAGGCGTTTCTCGCTGACCTGCCCCAGCAGGCTCTGGATGAGGTCATGAGCCGGACTGTAGGCTACGACCGTGAGGATGTCGCCGTATTCCAGCACGGTCTCCGGACTGACGATGCTGGTCTCGCCTTTGCGCTCGAGGCGGCTGAGCGCGCACTGGCCGTTCTTCTGGGCGGAGAAGATATTGAGAATGATGGCTGCTTTTTTGCCGGCGATGCCGGGATTGACCACATGGTAGTTGCGCACCATGATCTCCTGTTCGCCCTTGCCGTAATTCCGGCCGCTCTCACGAGCTTCGGGTTCGAAGTCCACATGGAACAGGTTGATCGCCAGCTGGAACGCTCCGATGACACCGAGTACTCCCAGGGGATACGCCAGTGAATACCCGACTACGACCTGGCTTCTGATGTCGGCGACCGTGATGGTGGAGCCGATCTTGGTCAGGACATCCGGGACCGCTTCGATGACCGCTGCCAGAGCGGGGGTATTGGTGAGTGCTCCGCAGAACGTACCTGCGATCTCCGGAATGTTGATCCCGATGGCTTTGCCCAGCAGGAGGGTCAGGATAGCTCCGGAGAGCAGGGCGATCAGTGCCAGGATGTTGGTCTTGACGCCCTGGCGGCGCAGACTGCTGAAGAAGGTCGGCCCTGACTGCAGGCCGATCGTGTAGACGAAGATCACCAGACCAAAGGAATAGGCGAATTCGGGGAATTCCAGACGGGGCACCAGGGCAGAGACCAGGATACCAAAAAACAGGAAGGCCGAGACGCCGAGCGAAAACCCAAAGACTTTGATCCGGCCGATCATGAACCCGATGCCGATCACGACGAAGAGGGTGAGGATGATGTTGCCCCGGAGGACGGACGCGATGGAGTCGAGCATAGGGGTGCTTTCGCAGTCTGTTAAGTGAATAGTGCGATTTCCGAGCATGACACGCGGAAAAATAATACTACCAGAAACTCGGTAGTGATTGAAGGAGTATTGTTTTTTTGAGACTTTGTCCTATACTGGGAATGTCACTTCAGAGGTTGGGTTTGATTCCCAGCCGGTGGTAATTCCTCCTACGCCCTTCGACTTCGCTCAGGGCTACGGCGGATAAGCCCATAACTCCTCCTTTGCTTTCTTGCCTGGGAGGACTGATCCGGTGTAAATCCGGAGCCGACGGTACAGCCCGGACAAAAGAAGGTGAACTTCCATGGCGCACTATGCCCGGGGTTTACCTCGGGCTTTTTTTGTAGGAACTGGTATGAAACGTACGATAACGGTCATTATTTCTCTCCTATCCATCCTGTTGCTCTGGCAGGTGGTGAGCGTTGCTTCGTCCTATCCTTCGTTCATCCTTCCCTCTCCAGCAGTAGTCTGGGAGAGGGGTTTGAAAGCGTGGGAGCAGGGAAGGCTTTGGGGGCACCTGCTGACGACGTTTTCGGAAACACTGAGCGGCTTCGTGTCTTCCGCGTTCATCGCGGTCGCTCTGGCCTTCGCGGCGTCTGAGTATTCGCAGTTCCGCTACATCCTGAGCCCCTATCTCATCACCCTGCAGTCCATCCCGCTTCTGGCCATAGCGCCGCTGCTCATGATCTGGTTCGGCAACGGGTATCAGACCAGGGTGCTGATCGCGGCTATCGTGGCGTTCCTGCCTATGTTCGCGGCGGCCCTTGATGCTTTTGGCTCGCTGGACCGTCTCCTGCTTCTCGATATACAGGCTCTGGGCGGCAGTAGATGGAAAACCTTCAGCAAACTTACGTTGCCGGCTGCGCTGCCTGGCATCCTGAGCGGCCTTCGGGTCGGGCTCAGTCTGGCACTCATGGGAGCGGTCGTGGGCGAGTTTATCGGGGCGCGGAAGGGGCTGGGGTATCTCATCAATGCCGGCAAGGGAGTGCTCGATACGCCGCTCGTGTTCGTGGCGATCATTTCTTTGGTTGTTCTTGGTTTGTTTCTCTACGCTGCGTTCAGTTTGCTGTCCAGAGTGCTGGTCAGCCTGCGGTGACGCAGTCTACTGAGACGCGATAAATCGCGTCACTACAATTATTATTTAGATGGGGATGTCATTCCCGTGGAAACGGGAATCCAGACAATAAAAGAAAAAGTCTGTTTGTGTCTTGTTTGTTTCTGGCCCCCCGGGTCACAGCCCGAGGGTGACATACTAATCAAATACCAGTTAGGTTTTTTGGGAGAACTCGATGAAAAAAATAATAATTGCTAGTGCTGTCATGATAGTGGTACTTTCCGTCCTCATGTTGACGCTGCAGAAGAAGGCAGTGCCAACGACGTCTCCGTCCGGTCCTACTCCGGTCACGATCAGCATGGGCTATATCCCCAATGTGCAGTTCGCACCATTCTATGTGGCTGAGGGGCAGGGGTTCTTTACCCAGCGGTCGGTACAGGTCAACTTGGATTATGGCATGGCTCCGGACCTGGTGCAGCTGGTAGCTTCCGGGCAGCGGGATTTTGCCATCACTGATGGAGAACAGGTCCTGCTGGGCAGAGCCCAGGGGTTGCCGCTGGTCGCGGTCCTGGCTCTGTATCCAGAACTGCCGGTCAGCATTGTTTCCCTCTCCTCGTCAGGCATCACTTCACCGGATGATCTGACCGGCAAGAAGATCGGGATCCCGGGGCTGTACGGCAGCAGCTACACTGGTCTGTTGGCGTACCTCGATGCCACCATCGGGCAGGACGCAGCGACCATCGAGACGATCGGTTATGCTCAGATCGAGATGCTCACCTCGGGTCGCGTGGATGCGGTCGTGGTGTTCTCGAACAACGAGCCGGTCCAGCTGCGTGCTTCAGGGTATAGCATCAACGAGCTGCCCATTCGCGACAACGTGTCGCTAGTTGGCGCTGCCCTCATCACGAGCGAAGACATGATCAACAATTCGCCTGATGTGGTGCGCTCTGTGGTGCAGGCGCTGAAGCAGGGTATGCAGTATTCCATCAACCATGTGGACGACGCGTTCACGACCTCCGTAGCTCAGATCCCGGACCTGGCCGAATCGGGCTACGCAGTGCAGAAACAGGTGCTCATGGCGAGCATGCAGGCCTGGGTGGACTGGCAGAGCATCTATGAACCAAGCACGTTGGGAGCTCTCGATGTGGCCCGCTGGACCTCGACTCGCGCGGTACTGCAGAAGCTTGGTTTGCTGCAGGCTGGCACTCAGGAAGACGAGGCAACTGATGGTCAGTTCCTGTAGAGGTACTATTAGTGGTAAAACCCATGGCTTCACTGCCAGACATTGACCTGACGAAGGTCACCAAACGTTTTTCTGATACCCATCCGGTCACGGTCGTGGACGATATCTCGTTCACGGTCGCCAGGGGTAGATTCACGACTATCATCGGTCCTTCAGGCTGTGGCAAGTCGACGTTGCTTCGCATGGTCGCAGGTCTCCTCGACCCTTCGTCAGGGACGATCGAACTTGTTGGCAATACACCTCAGTACGCTCGCCAACAGAGAGCCTATGGCATGGTATTTCAGAAGCCGACACTGTATCCCTGGCGTGACGTTAGAAGAAATATCGCACTTCCATTGGAATTAGGTGCCGGGAAGGTGGACGAGCAGCGCGTCGACGAAGCCCTCATGACGGTAGGGCTTTCGGCGTTTGCTCACCACCGGGTCGACCAGCTGTCCGGCGGGATGCAGCAGCTCGTGGCACTAGGCAAAGCCCTGGTGGCAGACCCTCCGATTTTGCTGCTGGACGAGCCGTTCGGGGCGCTCGATGAGCTGACCCGGGAACGGATGGACATGGAGCTGCTTCGAGTACTGGAAACGTCAGGGAAGACGATCCTCATGATCACCCACAGCATCCGCGAAGCGGTCCTCGTCTCAGACGAGATCGTTGTCCTGACCCCGCGGCCGGGGCGGGTGTCTGAGATCATTTCGGTTGATCTTCCTCGGCCACGAACGGCAGCCCTGCAGGAGACGCCAGAGTTTGCCGCTTTGGAAACCAGGGTGCGCAAGGCGCTCCGTCAGGGCTGGATCAGGGGCTCTATCATCCATGGTTTTGGCCGCGGTAAAGAACTTGGGTTTCCCACCATGAATCTTGACCTTTCTGCTTTCCCCTTCAGCTACGGTGTCTACGCCGTGCGGATGCGGGTGCAGGGCGGGGAGTTCGGCGGTGTGCTGCACTTTGGGCCGCAGGCCACGTTCGGCGGGCAGAAGGATTGGATCGAAGTGTACCTTTTTGACTATGATGACAGCAGTCGCGAGAGCGATGCCATCGAGCTGCAGGTGCTGGATCACCTGCGTCCCACGGTGAAGTTTTCGTCGAAGGAAGAATTGATACGGCAGATGGAAGAAGATAGTGCGAGGGCGAGAGAACTTACCGGGAAATAGGACTACGCTATTAGTGTGAAGCAGAGGTATAGTATATGCGTAGACAGAGAAATGGACGAAGACCGAAGGGTCCTACGGTTGAGGTAGCCGGTGTTGACATTCAAACACTTCTCTCTGAATTGAAAGAAATCCTCGGGCAGGATGTTCCTTCTGGCTCGGAGGCACGGGTATTGGAGTCACTAGGGACTATAGAACGGCAACTCATAGCGATCCAACAGAGCACCTCAGAAATGCATCATAGGCTTGAACCGCCGGAACGCCTTCGCAGCGTAACCGAAGTTCCCTTTGCGGAAGAACTCGAGGGATTTTTAGCGTGGATCCAGCAGCTGCGTGCAATGCGCGATGACCTTGAGAGACGCATGAAACCACCAGAATATCGGGATATATTCAAATAGTACATCTCCTAGTCTGAGGACCGTCCATGGCATCACGCATCCATCTCCTCCCCATCCCGCTCCAGCACAAGATCGCCGCGGGCGAAGTTGTCGAACGTCCGGCTTCAGCGCTTAAGGAATTGCTGGAAAATGCCGTCGATGCCGGAGCGACTGATATCACGATCGAACTGGTGACCGGGGGCATCGACCGGATCTCGGTGTCTGACAACGGCTGCGGCATGTCATGGGCGGATGTCGAGGTCGCTTTTCAACGTTATGCGACCAGTAAACTGGCATCTGACGATGATCTGTTCCGCATCGGGACGTACGGGTTCCGTGGGGAGGCCCTCGCCAGCATCGCGGCCGTGAGCTAAGTGGTCGTAGAGACGAGGGAACGAGATGCTTCGGCCGGGACACTGGTATCGGTCAAGGCCAGTGAACGTATCGATCTACGCGAATGCGGGTGTGCCGAGGGAACCTCGATCACGGTATCCAAGCTTTTTTTCAATACGCCGGTCCGACGCAAATATTTAAAATCCGTGAACACTGAGCAGCGGCACAGCCTCGATGTGTTCATCGATCAGGCGCTCATGTACCCGGAGCGGGCCTTTCGCCTCATCGCCAATGGCAAAGTACTCTTTGATCTTCGCCCCGGGTCATCAAAAGACCGGGTCGTCCATCTCCTTGGCGAAGACTGGAGAGATATGGTCCTGCCGGTCGAGTTCGATGCGGTGCCGTATCGGATCTCAGGATTCATCGGGACCCCGGCGTTCGCCCGGGACAGCAAACGACACCAGTACCTGTTCGTCAATAGTCGCCGTATCGATGACTACCTGGTGGCCTATCGGGTGAAGCATGCCTACAGCACACTTCTGGACCCGAAGGTCAATCCTCCGTTCGTGCTGAATATTCAAATGCCCTACGAGCTGGTGGACGTGAACGTCCATCCGCGCAAGGCGCAGGTGAAATTCCTGCAGACCAGCGAGGTCTATCAGGCGATCGAGGCGGCGGTCATGGCGACGCTGCAGGCCAATAATCTCGTGCCGTCGGCTAGACTGAGCAGTTCACCAGAGGCCTCGTCTCGAAGCTCGTCTGCTTCATCATTCTCTCCGACCCAGCAGGACTTCGCTCGCTGGGAACAGCGGGATGTCAGACAGGGGCAGTTCTCGGTAGTACCTTCAACTGATAAACAGACTGAACAGGCGCCAGGCATGTCGTTCGACGACCATACGGCGAAGCCAACATCGCTGCGAGCACTGGCTCAGCTGTACGCCACGTACATCGTGGCTACTGGCGATCAGGGAGCCATGCTCATCGATCAGCATGCTGCCCAGGAGCGGATGATGTTCGAGCGGCTGCAGAAGTTGTGGACGGCGGGCTCTACGCAAAGCGAAAAGAAAATCCCCCCTTCTTCGTCAAATGATCTTCGAAGGGCACGCCTTGATCCCCCTTTGTTAAAGGGGGAGATACAACAACTCCTTTTGCCCGAGACTATAGAAGTCGGGCCGCGGGAAGCGGGAGTACTTCGCGAAGCACTGGGGCTCATACAGAAGCTCGGGATCGACATCGACGAGTTCGGCGAGCAGGAGTTCATCGTCCGGGCAGTACCGGCGATCCTGGCGCAGGCGCCGATGCGGACGTTGATCCTCGGCATCGTGGATGAACTGATCGAGGGGAAAAAGGGCGGCAGCATCGATGAGCACCTGGTGGACAGGGTCGCAATGCGCGCCTGCAAGCTGAGCGTGAAGGCCAATGAGCGCCTCGACCTCGTCCTGATGCAGGCGATCGTGGACGGTCTGCTCAGCTGCGAGCAGCCGTACACCTGTCCGCACGGCAGGCCGACTATGGTACAATTATCTACTGAGGAGCTGGAAAGACTATTTGGTAGAAGGTAGAAGCTGTGAAAACGGAGCGCGGTGCGGACGGCGAACAAATACCACAGGACGATTATGGTTCCGGCGGGTGCGAGCTTCGCGCAGTGTTGGACTATGCTGCCAGGGACGGTAGTATTTCTTGTGATGATGAAGTGATGATGGGATCGTATTATGAACAGCATAAAACCTGGGCTGAAATTTCCAGAGAGATGGGTGTTGGTGAAGCACAGTTAACCAGGCGGCATGCACACGTGTGCTCAGTTTTACGTGAACGGACCGGAATTCAGGTATGTAATGATATTTTGCTGAGATCTGAGCATTTTGCACCAGAGACTACACCGGTAGTGGATCTGGCAAATGATGATGTCGCCGTTGAGGTTGTTCAATTGTTCGGACGGCGGGAGTGGTGGTGGGATAGGCCTGATGCAGTAAAAATGCTGGATGAAATCATAGCTCACCAACTTCCCGAAACAGCGGGCCACAAGGGGATACATCTCGGACAGGGAAAGGTTCTTAGCGAGTCGCAGCTGCGCGCGGTCAGAAGTTTTGCAGCAGGTCAGACAGTTGCAGAGATGGCGGAAAATCGAGGAATTGGAGAAGATGCGGTATACAGCTCTTTGATGACTGGTGAGGCTAATCTGCTGGTATTTCTGAGCAGGAATATAGAATTGCTGGCTGATGTTCATGCACTGTCACCAGAGGAGCAAGAACATCGGAGGGATGTTCAGACCCGGTTTACCAGGCAACCGTTCATGGAACTGGCAAAAGTGATCGCCCGCAAGCATGCGTCCGAAGGAAAACCGGGCATTCACCAGCGTATATATTCAATGCTGGCAAGCTGTCGCCATGCGAGCAGGGGCGGGGATGTCAGAAGGACGTTGGACGATGACGCTGTATTTCAAGTCGGGAACCTGTTGATGCGCGGTGCATCGCTGGAGAGAGTGTTTTTGTCAGTATCAGCACTGGAGGATTCAAATGAGCTGTTTCATTTTGCCGTTGCGAAGTTTTTAGAATCTGCCATTCTTGCTCTTGACTATTGGGAGCGGGATTCTTGGCTGTCTCATATGCATGAAGAAAAGAACCGGAACGTTCAGGAGCTTCTTGAGGAGGGATTTTCGCGTGTTCAATCCATACGAAATCATATGATGAGCGATCCGGATATGATAACGCTGGCCTATGCTTTTGAATCTATTCCATCAGTACTGGGCCAGATCAGTAACCCGGCGCTCTATACACTGCTTGAACAACTCGGCGGCAAAGACGATTTTGCGACGGTTTTGGAAAATTTTGGTGTGGAGAGATTTTCTGAAAAATATGAAAAAACACGAGCTGTTTTGACGAGTATTATCCGCGGTCAAGAACCCCAGAGGAAGAAGCAGGGCAAATATGTTGTTTCGTATAGCCCTTTGGCCGGTGTTCTTGCTGACATATCAGCCCGATCGATTTTTGAAGGTGATCAGGGTTGTTTTTTGGAGGCAGTGCCTGGTTCTCATTCTGTCTCGGGCTTTTTCGTATCTCACCGGATTTCAGAATATGAGGGAACAAGTCGTGAGTGCGGGTATGCGGAGGCGCTCGTCCTCGCTTTGCGCCAGATCATTACAGAAATATCAACGAATCAGAAAAATTCCCATCTCTCGAAGTTCCAACGACAGAAAGCATGGGAGTGCTACCATGCACTGATAGCTGCAGCCCAAGACTGGCCGAGTAATTCAGAAGAATACGGTGCCAGGGAAGGCGACCGTTTGCAGCGGATTCTTTCTTCCAGCCCCCCAGATGTTGCGCAATGGATGAGGTCGGTCCTTCAGCAGGCTTCAGGTGTGACGAAAGGGAAGGCAGAAAGGACACAGTTTCTAGACGTATCGCATGCGGACGCAGATGCTATCACGCTTCGTTTGGGCGAACTGACACGGAATCTGGCTCGTCCCGATTGCCTCGTCTTCGATCAGGTGCTTGGTACGTGGCAGATTGATCCACAGATCCTTCTGCAGCAGCATGAGGCCTTAATCAATGCTGAATTACAACAGTGTGTTGAGGCGTTTGCTCTACGAAACAGACACAGACGGACGACCCAGGCGCAAGATTCATGAGCGATTGAGAACGGAGTGATATTCTTTGAGAGTCTGCTTTGAAACCGAATCCCACGAGAACTGCGGCTGCGGGGGCAGTTGCTTCCTGGGTTGCCCGATGACCTTGCTCATGGCGCGTGCCATGTCCGCGGTATCAGCAGGCTTGAAATAGACCGCATGGTCGCCCAGCACTTCAGGCAGTGAGGACGCATCGGACGAAGCGACCGGCAGGCCCTGGGTCAGGGCTTCCAGCGGCGGCAGGCCGAAGCCTTCGTACAGGCTGGGGAAGACAAATGCACGGGCGCTCTGATACAGGGTCTGGAGCACGGCATCCGAGATGAAGCCAGTCAGGATGACGCTGTTCTGGAGGTCATGGCTGCTGATCTTCTGTTCGATCGCCGGGAGGTACCGGTCATCTTTTTTCCCTGCCAGGACGAGCTGATATTCTTTGTGTTTGTTCTGGAACATGGCAAAGGCCTCGATGAGCCGGAGCAGGTTCTTGTGCGGGCTGGAGAGGCCGACGTACAGGAGGAACGGCTTCATGATCCCATAGGAGCTGAGGACAGCTGTCACGGCTTCGTCACTGACCGCAGGAGACGAGGGTACTGTTTCTACTCCGTTGTAAATGACCTGGATCTTTTCTGCCGGGGTGTGGAACGTCCGGATAATGTCGTCACGGGTATACTTCGACACCGCGATCACCTGGTCCGCTTTTCGCAGTGCCTGCGAGATGACCGTGCGGTAGCCCAGCCGTTTGACCTGTGCTTTCAGTCCTTGTTGGCTGGGGAAGTGAGCCTGGATGAGGTCGTGGATGGTGACCACCAGACGGCCCTGGTAACGGACAGGAATATTGAAGTGCGGGACGTGGAGCAGGTCGAGGTTGGCGTTTTGCAAAATACGGCAGTGCTCTGTCTGTTCGTTCAGTTTGTAGATCGTGGAGATCGTGTCGACGAGGGTGCAGTTGGTCGCCAGTGCGGGCATGGCAGCCCGGTCCTCGGGCCTGATGAACAGGGTGTACTGGTTGGCTGGGTCCAGCGCCGGCAGGCGGGTGCAGAGGTTGTAGACGTTGCGTCCGATGCCGGTATAGAAGATCATGCGGGCGTCGATGCCGATGTGAGACATATGCGTTGCGGGTTAATGGGTTAACGGGTTCACGAGTTGTGACTTACAGAGCGCCTTTTCCAAGGCGCGGGGAGTAGGAATTACATTACCCTCTCCTGAGAGGAGAGGGCAGGGTGAGGTTGTTGGTGGGCAGCAACAGGCTGTGTGATGTTTTTCATACGGCTGGTCATATATTCACGGATCTCTTTGGCCACGATGCCGGGAGTGAAATGGCCGTAGGGAAACACCTTGGTTTCGAATCCTCTGCTGTTCCAGAATTCGAATGACTGGTCAAAGGGTACGATGCGGTCAGCGCTGCCGAGGATGGGAAAGACTTTTCCTGTGAGTGCGGGATCAAAGGAGGAAATGGCAAAGCTGTTGATGTAGCCAGGCTGTTTTCTTTTGTCTGCCCAGTCATCTACTGCTGTCTTGTAAGCATTTCCAAGGAATACTTCGCCGGCGTTGGGGTAGGCAACCATGGAAAAATACTGATCGGCACTGCCAAAGAAAAAGGCATGAAGGGAAGCGACTATCCCGCCCATGGACACGCCGGTGACGACCACAGGCTGTTTGGAATTGCTGCGGTGGTACTTGATGATCTCATCCACTGCCAGTACGGACCCGGCAAAGGTCTCCTGGTGATGGAGAAACGAATCAACCGAGTGGTGCAGATAATCACTTCGAGTGGTGTGGTTCTGGGCGTGGATGACAAAGGTATTGTAGCCGATTATGAACTCGCTCGGGAAAATCCTCCGGAAATCACGGAGAGGCTGAGTATCGCCAGCCCCATGATGGTAGATCAGGGTAGGTCTGGCGGGATCAAATTTATTGATCAGGAGGACCTTCGTCGTTCCCGTGTCGCTTTGGTACGTCGTCTTCAGGTCCCACGTTGTCGTTCTTCGTTCGATTTTTGTGGACGTACCACCCAGGATGTCCACGAAGGGCTGGGGCTCATAGCCAGCAGTGTCGTTGTGGAAATACTTCGGGTAGGTAACTCGCAGTACCTGTGCCCGCAGGAAGACGACGATATTCTCGATGGCATTGATGATGACCGGTGGTTTGGAGATGGCAATCATATGTATCGTCTCGAGGTTAGGGAGTCTGGTTTCTAGAGACGCGATGAATCGTGTCCCTACAACTATTGAATTCCAAAGAGTCTCTTCGTGTTCGCAGTTGTCGCTTCGGCGACCTCGTCGACCGAGATGCTGCGGAGCTCAGCGATCATGGCGGCGATCAGGGGGATATAGCTTGGCTCGTTGGTTTGGCCTCGGACCGGCTGCGGAGCCAGGTAGGGACAGTCTGTTTCCAATAACATGCGGTCCAGAGGGATCTGGCGGGCGACGTCTTGATTGGCTTGAGCGTTCTTGAAGGTCACGATGCCGGTGAAGCCCAGATACCAGCCGCGGTCAAGGAAATAGTTCGCCTGCTCCAGCGTCCCTGCGAAGCAGTGCAGGACGCCGGTGCGTCTGCCTGCCAGGTCGAGGATGGGGACGAGGTCGGCGAAAGCATCACGGCTGTGGATGATGAGGGGCAGGTCCAGATCTCTCGCCAGATTGACTTGAGCAGCGAACAGCTGCTGCTGGGTCTGGTGGTCCTCGGGGCCACGGACGTAGTCCAGCCCGCATTCGCCGATGGCGACGACTTTGGCCTGCTGCGCTTGAGCTTTGAGCGTGGCCACCAGGTCGTCCGTCAGCTCAAAAACGTCCTCGGGATGCAGGCCGACGGCGGCGTAGACACTGGGGTACTTGGCAGCCAGGTCGATAGCCTGCTGATTCAGCTCCAGGCTGGTGCCGATAGTGATCATGGACCTCACGTCCGCTTCGTCTGCCCGTTTCAGCACGTCGTCGATCGTCTCGAGGAGCGGGGAGGAGGTCAGGTGAGCATGGGAGTCGAAGAAGGAATGGTGCATGAGATTCTGGCTTTGCTGAAGGTGAGAAAAGCGCTACAATGCGGTCGTTTTCGGTCCAAGGGTATCACGGTTCTGACCGGCTCACAAATCGTCGTCACGAGGGAGGCATCATGCCTGGATCAAGAAGCATCATTGCCGGAGTACTTCTGATAGTCACTCTGATCTCCGGGGTCATCGTGTCTGTCACCAGCACACCGTATAACGCGGTGTTGTTCAACGTTTACAAACTGCTGGCGCTCTCGGCGACCATTTTGTTCGGGATGGCTGCGTATCAGATGCAGCACGGCGTCCCGATGAAGCCGGTCGTAGCGGTCAGTCTGGTAGTGACAGCCACGCTGGACATTGCCCTGTTCGCTTCAGGCGCAGTATTGAGCATTCAGAAGGAACCGGCGTCCATCATTCTACTGGTCCATAGAGTTTCATCTGTGCCGATGGCCATCAGCTCAGGAGTGACGATGGCGATATTGATACGGGGAGAATAACCTCACACTACCCTCTCCTCATAGGAGAGGGGAACTTACTCCCTAGTCCATAGGTCCAGGAATTGGAACAGTTTCTGGTTGATCGGTCCGTAGTCGTGAGAACGCAGGACGTCTGGCTGCTGGATATAGGGTAGATCACGGTAGGTCGTGAGCTCGTGTCCGCAGTTCTCGATCATGCTATTGACGGCATCGAGGGTGAATTCGAAGTGGCATTGAAAACCATAGATCTGAGGTGAGTAGCGCACGACTTGTCTGGGGCAACCTTGGCTGGTGGCCAGTACTTCAGCTTTGTCCGTCAGGCCCGGCATGTCGCCGTGCCAGTGGCCGACCGGGAAGGTGTCGGGGAATTTCGAGAAATAGGGGTCCTGTTTCCCTGCCTCGGTCAATTTCAGGTCGAACACGCCGATCTTGCGGTTGGGGCTGTGGTCGAATTTTGCTCCCAGCGCTTCGCCGATGAGCTGGGCACCCAGACAGACTCCGAATACATGAGCGTCCGTGTCGATGACCTGCCGGATGAAGATGATCTCCTCGGCTGCGTGGAAATGGGGGCATTCGCTTTCCGTCGTGGCGGGAGACTGGGGGCCGCCCATGACCACGAGCAGGTCGATCGGGCGAGGATCGCTCGGGAGACGGTCACCCTTCCAGACCCGGGTCGATGTCAGCTGATGGCCGCGATCCCTGGCCCAGGTGGCGATGGCGGCAGGGGATTCAAACGATTCGTGCTGAATGATGTGGACGTGCATGCAGGCCCCCTTGGTGAGTGAATGGCAGGGACGTTGCCGCATGTCCTCCGTAGTTCATTTGACGAAGGAGGATGCAACGTCTCTACATACTATATATACTGTTACCTTGATCCCGTACAAGGCCTTTGATCTCCAGCATGGTCAGCAGTGCGGTCACCTCGGCTGCCGGTCGCTGGCTTTTTCGAACGATAGCGTCGATGTGAAGCGGTTCGCCCTCGAGCAGAGCCAGAATCGAAGCTTCGTTTTGACAATCAGGGATGATCTTTCGGGCTTCGGTATGCCGGATGGCCTGTTCGATGTTCAGTTCATCCAGGATATCCTGAGCGCAGGTGACCAGTTTGGCGCCTTTCTGGATGAGCCTGTTCGTACCGATGCTCTGGTGGCTGGTGACGCTGCCGGGGACCGCGAAGACGTCGCGGTTCTGCTCGACGGCGAAGCTGGCGGTGATGAGCGCACCGCTCTTTTCACCAGCTTCGATGACCACGGTGCCCAGACTGAGCCCCGAAATGATGCGGTTGCGCATAGGGAAAAAGGCCGGCTGCGGCAGGGTGCCGAGCGGGAATTCCGAGATCAGGGCACCCTGTTCCATGATGCCCTGGGCAAGCTTCAGATTGGTCCGCGGGTAGATCTGGTCCACTGCTGACCCGAGCACCGCGAGCGCGGTACCGCCTGTTTTCAGGCAGCTTTCATGTGCAATAGCGTCGACCCCGAGAGCCAGACCGCTCACGATGGTCAGGCCGGTGGTGCACAGTTCGCTTGATAGTTGTTCTGTGATCTGACGGCCGTAGCTGGTGACCTTGCGCGTACCGACAATGGCTATGGTCAGGTTTGGCTGTGCAGGTAGCTTGCCGCGAAGGTATACCAGTGCTGGCGGTAGATAGATCTGTTTGAGCAGGCTTGGATACTCTTCGTCGGCCGGCGACAGAAGCTGGACCCCTGCTTTTTCTACTTTTGCCATTTCAAAGTCAGGGTCTATTGTGTCTTTTGACGTCCAGCTTTCGATGACCCGGGCTGGGAATCCTGACGCTTCGATGTCACCGGCTGATGCCTGCCAAGCGTGCCCTGCCGAACCAAAGCGTTCGATCAGCCGTGCGATGGTGGCAGGGCCGACACCGTCGAGGCGAGTGAGGCACAGGAGATACTTTTTGTCATCGGTCATGGATGTCCC
>CAYOQW010000002.1:5431-15418 GCA_964406175.1 uncultured Candidatus Saccharibacteria bacterium | reverse complement strand
GGTATTATCGTCGGATAACGCTAAATTCCCGGCTATATCTCTTGATTTGACTCGGAAATGATACAGGGTGGAAGAAGCCAGGTTGGAAAGTGCAACGGTATGGGAAATGGCCAAAGTAGAATTGACCGGAAAACACAACATATGGTGTAAACGTGGGTATTCTAACACAACAGATAGTGAAGTCAAGGTCGTATTCTCATACTGGAACGGTTGTAAACAACCTCTCGGTCATCTGTCTTTTTGGAAGACAAAGATCGTATCTCCGACCATGTCTGCCAGCGGCAGTTCTCTCGCCCATTTCCACTCCGGAGACTTGAGGTCCATGGCATCGATGAAATAGAGCGATCCCTCGGGCAAAGCTTCGAAATCATCCTGAGACCAGATGAACCTGCAATCGATCCCATAGTATCGCAGCTGTTCATGCGACCAGAAGTAAGTGCAGTTGGGTGTCTGGATGTCATGAACGGAGAGATAATCGCGGAATTCCTTGGCATTCTGACCCCAGTCGAGATTTGAATCATTGAGCGCCTTCCAGCCATTTTTGACGCCGATCGACTCATTGAAATAGGAAAGCATCCTCGGGTACTGGGCCGCTGTCCCCCCGGCATACCAGAGACTCAGCAACAGAGAAGCTCCAGCCACTCCACCCGCTATGAACTTCTGCTTCGAGGACGTCGTCTGCAGCAGACGAAGCTTGACCCAGTGAAATAAGCAGGCAGTGCTATAACCAGCCCAGATGATGACGAACGGATACACCGGAAATATGTGCCGAAGCCCGATGTTCATGGTCCCGGCCATCGAGATCGCCATGAAACCAACGGGCGGCACCAGCACGCCCAGCATCTCTGCGGTGAACCGGACCCGACGGACGAACAGGGCGGCCATGCCAGCAAAAAAAGCAAACAGCAACGGCAACGGCGTCTTGATGAGAAAAGCGGCGGGGAAATAGAACCACCACCCTCCCTTCTGGAACATGCCGAACAGGTAGGCTTCCCGCTTCAGGAACATGTCTCGGGTCAGCAGCCAATAACCTTTCCAGAATTGCGACGGCACAGCAAATGCCTGAAAAAACCGCCCTTCGTTCATCCAGTAGGGCAGATCGGTATTCCGCGGGTCAAATACAGAATGGCTGACCGAGAACGGCATGCCGTAGCCTATCCAGATCACGCCGTAGGTGACCGCCAGGATGAAAAAGCCCGGCAGTACCACGGATACCAGTCTCGAGAATAGCTGACCCAGACGGATACGGTCGATGATGAACCAGTACAGGATCGCCATGACACCCATGATGGGAATGAGGGCGACGGCCGAAAATTTTGCATAGAGCGAAAAACCAAAAAGAAACGCCGTGATGACCAGCCTGGGTTTCCGCCGCGACTCTAGATATGTAAGCCAGCTCACACAGGTGATGAAGATGAAGAACGCGATCGGCATATCGGTATTCACCAGATGCCCATGGGCTGCCATGTTCGGTTCCAGGACGAACAGACCCAGGGACATCAGCCCGGCTGCCTTACCAAAGTACTTCCTGGCTACCAGGAAGATACTGAAAGCGAACAGTATATACAGACCCACCATCATATTCCTGGCGGTATAGATCATCAGTTCAGGATTATTACCCGGACTGTACAGCCAGACATCGGCAAAACCCATGCCTTCGCGGCGGACGTCATAAAAAAAGTTGTGAGATTTTACGAGCAGCTCGTCCAGACCATCCTGAAAATGAATGTCCTGGAACAGCAGCGGCAGAGCCGCCAGCCTTTTGATCAGGAACGGATGTTCCGGGTCGATCGTGTAATCATTCTGACTGTTCGCCAGATAGCCGCTGAGCAGATGCACGGGTTCATCTGAGGTGATGGAATCGTACCACGCGAGATGCAGCTGCATCTGGAGGGCGGTGATCAGACAAACCCCAACGAGCAACAATTCCAGCAGTGCCAAAGGCTTGGGCCGGGAGAACGTGATCTTCAACTTGTACATCGGACACCTACCCTTTCTGTGTGTACCAGCTACTGATGATCTCCAGTGCCTGGTCCTCATTTTCTACCCACCTGACAGTCTCATCCCGGCAGAACCAGGTCATCTGCCTCTTGGCATACCGGCGGGTATCCCGCTTGATCAATTCAATAGCCTCGTCGAACGACATCTGGCCACTCAGATACAGTCCGAGCTGTTTATACCCGATACCGCTCATGGCGGGTGCATCGTAGCCATACGTTCTGACGAGGGCTTTCACCTCGTCCAGCAGACCGGACCTGAGCATGTGATCAACCCTTGCATCGAGACGATCATAAAGAACGGCACGAGGACAGGTGATCGCTATCTGAAGGATATCCCATTGAGGCGGCTGCTTCGTCTGCTGACGGGAAAAGGGTACGCCGGTCAACAGACATATCTCGATAGCCCTGGTGACCCGTCGAGGATTCTTCAGATCGACCAGAGCCAGGGCATCCGGGTCGAGCCGCTCGAGCTCGGTAAGCAGGACCGGCACTGACAACTTCTCAAGTTTTTGACGAAGATGGAGCGTAGTGTCGGTATCCGGGAAATCAAGTCCGTCGACAATGCTTTTGATATAGAGCCCCGTCCCTCCGGCGACAATCGGCAATTTCTGCTGTCCCAGCAGCTGCTCTATCCGGCTGTTCGCAAGTCGCTGGAACTCAGCCACAGAAAACTCCTGGCCAGGCTCAATGATATCCACCAGCCAGTGCCGTGTACCCTCCACGTCCCGGTAGGACGTAAATGGGTCCTGTTTATCCGTTCTTCCTGTCTGGCCTGATACTTTGGCAGTGCCGATATCCATGCCGCAATACACCGTGCGAGAGTCTGCACAGAGGACCTCCCCGCCAAACGTGCGTGCCGCTCTCAGGGCAAGATGGGTCTTCCCCGAGCCTGTAGGCCCGGTGATGACCAGAACTTTGGGTTGTACCTGACGGATAGTGGACACCGGAACCTGATGTTAAGGATGTGAAATACAACACGGGAGCAGACAGTGGTCTCTCCCGCGTCGTCAAAATGAACTCAGGCGAAGACATCAGACTTCAGAGATCTGGCGTCCGGCAGAAGTGAGCGACAGTATCTCCTCCACCCGCTTGTCTAGTTCCTGGTCCATCCTGGAGAGCAGTTCCTGTTTGCTGATGCCGACCTGATCGTCGATGTTGCGTTCATAATACAGGCACAGATCGAGCAGGATATGACGCAAACGGCTATGAATCTGATCCATGGTCATCCTTTGTAAACAGGGAACGGCTGCGTTTGGCCCGGGCCTTGATCGCGGCACTGATCCCAAAACCCACAATGGTAAAAAAAGTACCGATCACCGAAACAATAATAGCGATCCGCTGGAAAAAATGCTCACCCTTGTTTTTCATAGCTCCCCTGCCTATAGATCAAAACTGCGATATGAAACGCATGTCGTTTTCAAACATGAGTCTGAGATCAGATATTCCATAACGCATCATGGCGATGCGGTCAATGCCGAAGCCGAAAGCGAAACCAGATACCTGGTCCGGATCATACCCTACGTTCCGCAGCACCTGCGGATGTACCATGCCGGCGCCAGCCAGTTCCAGCCAGCCGGTCTGTTTGCACGTGCGACAGCCCTTGCCCTGGCAGATATTGCAGCTGACATCGACCTCGAGGCTCGGCTCGGTGAACGGAAAATGATGAGGCCGGAAACGCACATTGGTCGCTTCTCCCAGCAGATTCTTCATGGCATAGCTGCAGGTCCCCTTCAGGTCCTGGAGTGTGACGCCCTTCCCCACGACCAGTCCTTCGAACTGATGGAACATAGGAGTATGGGTCATGTCGTAGTCACGCCGGTAAACGCGGCCTGGAGCAATGATACGCACCGGAGGCGTATGCGACTCCATGTGACGTATCTGCACAGGTGACGTCTGGGTCCGGAGAAGAATTTCGCCGGTCAGATAAAAAGTATCCTGGGTGTCGCGGGCAGGATGCTCTTTGGGCATATTGAGCAGTTCGAAATTGTACTTGTCCCATTCAACCTCAGGGCCGGACGCTACCTCAAATCCTATCCTCTGGAATATATCCTCGATGAGCATCCAGGTCAGTGTGATCGGATGCAGATGCCCGAGACGCTGCTGATCAGCCGGCAGGGTCAGGTCGACGCGGTCCTTGTCCAGACTGGAAAAAGATGCCGCTGAAAGTTCAAGTATCTTTTGGGCAAAGGCTTCTTCGATATCTTTCTTCACCTGGTTCGAGGCGGCACCCATCTGACTTCTGGTGACAGGGTCCATGCTCCCGAGCGTCCGCAGAAAAAGGGTAAGCTCTGACTTGCGTCCCAGGTACTTGACCCGGGCGTCCTCGACCTGGTCAGCAGAAACCAGTGCCTGTATCTCGCTGATCGCTTGATCTCTGATAGTGTTCAGATCCTCGGCCATCCGGATGACTTTCCATAAGTGACTGTTCGCGACCCTATACTACATCAGCACCGGCCCGCTCAACAAGCTGGCCCTCGCCGCTGTCATTTCATCCCAAACCGCTGCAGCCGTCCGGTCCGCCGCAGAAAAACCAGGGAGCCCCCGATAGCCACGAACAGGACACCGACCGCTCCCGCATAAAGCCACCATTCGACCGGCCGGCCTCGTTTGGGGTCGAGCGGATAGATATCCCTGCCATCCTGAATGCCATCGCCATCCGTGTCCGGATTGGTCGGGTCTGTACCCTTAGCTAACTCCTGGCTGTCTGCCAGGCTGTCCAAATCGGTATCCTTTGACATCGGGTCAGTACCGGCCTGGTATTCTTCTATATTCAGAAGTCCATCCCCATCTGCATCGAGAAAAGCATCAGATGGATCGTTCGGACCCAGACCATACCTGTTCTCAAAATTATCCGGCATGCCGTCCTTGTCGCTATCCACATGCTCTGCAGGATCCAACGGGAACTCATCTACGGCATCGTTGTATCCGTCCCCGTCCGTATCCCGTTTGGTCGGATCGGTACCTTTGACGAATTCCTGGGCATTGGTCAAACCATCACCATCGTGGTCAGCAGCACCATCTGCAGGGTCGAGCGGGTCGTACCCATAGCGTATTTCAAAAGCATCACCAGCACCATCTCCATCCGTATCTCCAATATCCGGTCTGGTACCCAGCTCATATTCCCGGCGGTTGGAAAGTCCGTCGCCATCCAGGTCATCGCCGGAATCATCACTGGTCGTATCCAGACCATTTTGCAGTTCCCAGGCATCCGGCATCCCATCGTGGTCAGAGTCGTATTGCCACTTGGGGTCCAGGGGGAAATCGTCATCTTTGTCGCTGACACCGTCCCCGTCCGTGTCTGCCTTGTTCGGGTCAGTACCCCGGGCATATTCCTGCAGGTTGGTCAATCCATCACCGTCTTTGTCCAATACAGCATCACTGACATCGAGCGGGTTCAACTCGTGATCGAGTTCATATTTGTCCGGCAATCCGTCACTATCCGTATCACTTCTGGTCGGATCGGTCCCGGCCCGGATCTCCGCCAGATTGGTAAGCCCGTCATAATCACTATCGATCCCGGCATCAGCAGGATCAAGCGGGTCGAGACCTAGCCGGACCTCGGTAGCATCATCAATGCCGTCTCCGTCGGTGTCAGCCTTCAGGGGATCAGTACCGTATTCTTTTTCCTGTTCATCCGTCAAGCCGTCATTGTCATCATCAAGATCAGCATTATTGCCTATACCGTCGCCGTCAGTATCCACTGATTCTTTAGGGTCCAGGGGATACGCATCAGCGCCATCGGCCGCTCCGTCACCGTCCGAGTCCGGATCGTTGGGATCGGTCCCTGCCTGGTATTCCTGCAGATTGGTCAATCCATCACGATCAGCATCTTTGGAGGCATCAGCACTGTTCAGCGGGCTGAGGTCATATTTCACCTCCCAGCCATCAGGCATACCGTCCCGGTCAGAGTCTGCACTCTGAGGGTCCGTCCCCTGCCTCGCTTCCTCGAGATTTGTCAGACCATCCGCATCAGGATCCAGGAGCTTGTCAGAAGCATCCTGCGGATCCAGATCATGCTTGTATTCCCAGCCATCAAACATGCCGTCGCCATCGGTATCCGGCTTCAACGGATCAGTTCCGATCACTGATTCTTCCGTATCCAGCAGCCCATCGTTGTCATCATCCGGATCAACTGCGTTGCCAAGCCCGTCCTTGTCCGTGTCGATATCAACTGCGATAGTTCTCCGGATCTCGTTGTTTGAAGCGTTCGTGTCTGCAGTGGTCAAACGTGCCGATATTTCGAACGACCCGATGCCCGTGAACCTGGTCAGCAGAAAAAACGATGAACACAGGTCATCCGCACCCACAATATCTACCGATTCCGTATCCCCCATCTGCGTACCGTTGGAGAAGAAACCAACCTCCACCCGGACGCTGACGGGCTCCTGAATGCAGACACGTGCTGATATTTCAACATCCTGTCCGACCAAAGGCTGCGCCGGACTGAACCGCATACTTCCCGGCTCGATAGAGACGTCAACTCCGACAGCCGCAGTGGCTGCGAGCATCGATATTCTGCCCAACAGCAGCACTGCCAGACCGAAGTTCGCCAGGTTTCTATTGATTCTGCCTTGCCACACGCTCTTGCCTCGCGTAATCTAGTCCTGAATTGCGATACGGCGAAAAGGATAGCATGCACATCCTGAAAAGTCCATTTCACAGGAGAGACCCATGACCAGGATCATCGCATTTTCTGACCTCCATGGACAGCTCGAGATCCTCGCTCAGATCAAGGCGCGGGCAGCGGAGATCAGAACTGAACTGTGTCTGATCGCCGGCGACCTGACGCAGTTCGGAAATTTTGATGTCGCACGGGGGATCGCCGCCAGACTGAAGAATTTCCCCTGCCCCGTCTACTTCATACACGGCAACTGCGACCCACCGGATGCTCTGCGGGCATTCATGAATGCACCAGGGTATATCCATTCCAAAACCATTGAGCTGGACCGTTACTCGCTCTATGGCTACGGCAATGTCCCTCCAACCCCTTTTGGCACGTATAATGAAGTACCGGATGAAGTGATCAGAAGCGAACTCGTACCGAAAGCCTCAAAGCCTCTGATCCTGGTCACCCATGCCCCCCCGCTGGATATCAATGATCTCACCCGCGGCGGTCCTCATGGCGGAAGTCTCATACTGCGGCAGGTCCTCGAAGAGTACCAGCCGTTCCTCATGATCCATGGCCATATCCATGAAGCACCGGGTTATTCAGTCTTGAACTATGTGACCAATGAGATAGAACAAATGGTCTGGTTTTCCAGTGAGACGTCATCAATATATACCATAGAGAACAAGATTGGCCGCGGAACTATCATCAATGTCGCCGCTGCCAAACTGGGACGATGGGTCGAGATAGAGGTGCAGAAAGACCAGATCTCGATCACCCCGAAACAGCTCTCTTTGGTCTGATCAGTACTTCTGACCAGGGCAATGAAGAACTCAGCTGGTGCTGACCTTTTTCCCCACTGGTTTTTTTTTGCGTGCATCCGTGATGCATTTCAGGCACTTCTGGCCGCCGGCTGTCGGATACTTTCCGGTGAAGCAGCCCAGGCAGAAATTCTCAGGCTTGAGATCAGAGGTGCCAATGACCGCGTCCACCATCCCCTCTACCGTATTGTACTGGAGAGTGTCAGCCCCGATGGCTTTGCGTATCTCATCGAGCGGTTTGTCTTCGGCTGCGATGAGCTCATCCAGCGTCGGCATATTGATGCCATAAAAGCAGGGATACTTGATCGGGGCAGCGGCTACCCGCATGTGTACTTTCTGTGCTTTGCACATGTCCCGTACATACTGGACCAGCTGGAATGAAGTGTTGCCTCGTACGATCGAGTCATCGAGCAGGATCCACTCTTTGCCTTCCAGATAATCAGGGGTCAGATCAAATTTGTTCCTGATGACCTGGGCACGGCTGATATATGAATAGTCAGCGAGAAAGGACCGGGAATCATTGACTTTGACCAGAGCGTCATAGCGGGGAAGAAATACTCCACCACGGTCTTTATACGCCCCATGCTGATACCCGTCCGCCATGCCGATAGCCGTACCAGGCACAGGCCCGCAGACCATATTGTCGAGGAACGGCATCTGTTCTTCCTGGGCAAGTTTACGGCCCAGGGCAACTCGAGCCTTCTGCACCGACCGACCAGCAAAGGTCGAGGCTGCGTTCATGAAATAGATATATTCAAATATGCAGTGCTTGGGGCAGACTTTGGGGGCGAAACGCGACGACGACACTTTCTTGCCGTTGCAGTAGACCAGGCAACCGGGTTCGACCTCGACTGAGTCGTCGATACCGAGAGCCCTGAGAGCACTGTCCTCAGATGCCGCGACCAGGACGCCATCGGCAATGCCGTAGAACAGAGGACGATTGCCGAGCGGGTCGCGGACCAGAAGCAACTCGCCCTGAGCGTTCAAGTAGACCAGACTGTATGCACCGTCAAAGGTCTTTGCAAAGTCCGAGAACATCTCGACATAGTCTTTTTCACCGGGTTTGCGGTCCAGGCTGCCCAGTGCCCGGGCAAAATAGATCCGCATGAGCTCAGTATCACCATTGGTTTTCAGGTAGTAATCCTTGTCTTCATGCAGGATCGTATCTTTCAGTTCCTCAACATTGGTGATGTTGCCGTTGAAGGCAAAGGCAAATTCCTTCCACTGGCGGTTGTGTGCCCTCAGGTACGGGTGAGCCAGGGCATAGACAACTGCTTCATCATCTGATATCCCGCTGGTGGCATAGCGGTTATGTCCGATAGCCGCAACACCAGAGAACTCCTCGAGGAACTTGCGATGCTTGTAGCCACCTGGTTCGCCGAACAACTCACGGGCGGTGCCGCGACCTTTGCGGACGTCGATCTTGTCGAACCCTTCGGGATTGTACCGGGCGATACCGGTCGAAAGGTCGCCCCGGTTCTGCAGACGCAGAAGACAGCTGTTCACGAGAGCGGTCGCCTTTGGGGAAATTGTCGCATCACCGAGCTGATAGGCGGCAGATACAGTGCACATGGTTACTCCTTGCGTATGATTACTTTGTTCCCCTGGACCTGCACCCTGCCATCGGCATACCACCTGATCACCTGCACAAATCCTCTTCCCTCCTCTGTCTGGACCCTGGCTTTCAAGGTGTCGACGGTCTCGTCCTCGGCGATCTCCACTGCCTTCTGGTAGACGATCGGACCGCCGTCCACATCGGTCGTGACGAAATGGATCGTACAACCGGTCACCTTGACCCCGGCCGCCAGAACGTCGACATGAACATTCCGGTCCATGCCCCCGCCAAATGCCGGTAGGAGCGAAGGATGCACGTTGAGCATACGGTTTTCAAAGCGTTTTACAAATACAGCGGTCACGATCCGCATATACCCGATCATGAGGACCAGGTCGACCTGATGCTGCTCAAGAATGGAAGCGACCGCCTCATCAAAGGCCTCCCGAGTACCAAACTGCTTCGGGTCGACCCAGACGCAGGGCAGCCCATATTCCTTTGCCCGGTCGAAGGCTCCGCATTGCTGCTTGTTGGAGATCACTACTACGATCGACGCCTCAAGCCCGCCCGAGGCGATGGCCTCTATGATGGGCTGCATATCGGTGCCGTTGGTAGATGCGAGGACGCCGAGTCTAAGCATAGGTTGTTATTTCCATGTGAATTGGATCCGTAGAGACGCAAAATCTTGCGTCTCTCTTCCTGATCATCTCGCATCTACCCTATTCTACGAAATCGCTATCCATGTCCCATTGTCCAGGGTTATCTTTAATGTATTTCCTGATTTTGGCCAACGAATATTCATTTCGAATGATGTGCTCATAATACCTGGGTTGCCAGGCAAGATCGACGTGTGCTTTCTTTGCTGCTTTGGTGACACCGATCTTGAACCCACGGATGACTGACCCCAGGTTCCGGGATTGTGGGCCAAATGTGCCACCAGAAGACGCAAGATTTTGCGTCTCTACGGTTCCCGCGGATACATTAAAGATCAAAATACCATGGACATGG
>CAYOQW010000002.1:0-5421 GCA_964406175.1 uncultured Candidatus Saccharibacteria bacterium | reverse complement strand
TTGGCATGATCACGAATTCATCCAGGGAGACGTGCAGAAAATGGTCAGGGATCGCACGCCAGCACTCGTCCGTTGCTTCGCCCAGCTCGGTTAACCCGATCTTGCCATCTAGTGAACTTGCTAACTGGCATTTCCTGTCTTTCACACAGATCGTCACAAAATAATAGGCACTCTGGGAATAATCCCAGTCTTTCAGCCTGATGCTCTTCGTCTTGTACTTTCCTTGGAACAGATCAATGTCCAATGTTCCTGAACCTCTTTGAATTACCCTCTCAACTGCAATGTATCTGCACCAAAGGTGATGCCGAGCGGCTCGATAACTACTTTCTTCTCCCCTGCGGTGACAGTTCCCGCCGCAAGTGCTTCAAACCCTGCCTGACGAAGGCGATCAACCGCCCTCTGCTCGTCCTCATGCCCCACCAAGACCGCAAAACCGGCACCCATATTGAGCGAACCGTAGGCTTCCGTGATATCAACCGGCCCCTGGTCGACCATGAACTGAAGTACGGCCGGGACCGGAGGAACAGAATGAACCGTGTACGTGAACTCGCCTGGATGCCGCATGAGCTTCCGCCAGCCGTGTCCAGTGATATTAGACATATACTTGATCGGGATCCCGGCAGTCTGAAGCGAGCGGACCGCCTGCGGGTACAGGACCGTAGGATCGAGCAAAGCTTCTCCGTACAGGCGTCCATCAGGCATCACGGTCGAGTACCCGGCAGACAAGGTCTGAGCGATCGCACGGGCCAACGTGATGCCATTGGCATGAATGCCGCTGCTGTGGAGAAGGATGATACTGTCCCCGGCCTGCAGGTGTTCACCCAGGACCAGGTTCGACTTGGGCTTGATCAAGCCCGTACACGATGCCGCGAGGTCTATCCTGCCCTCACAGACCACCCCGGAAAGAGCCGGTGTCTCTCCCCCGCCCCACGAAACCTGGCAGTGGTCGCACGCTGTTTTCCATCCGTTGATGAGGGCAGCGGCTCGTTCTTTGTCCAAAAACCAGTTAGACCCGCCCGTGGCAAAATAGGCGTGCACGGTCAGCGGCACCGCTCCGACCGTGATCAGATCATTGACCGCCATGGCGATCGTATCCTGAGCGATCGCTCCATAGTAGGTCCTGCCGGTCAGAGCGTGCATTTCGTCTGCCACCAGTGCCTTGGTACCGAGACACTCTGTGATAGAAGCCAGATACCTGTCCCCGATATCGACCACATATGCCGACTCCCCGCGGCTCGCTTCGCATTCCTGAAAACCATGTTCGGTCAGATTGCTGGAGGTCTCTTTGGCTGCTCTCTGGGCGAGGAGCTTCACCGGGTCTATGACATCGTAGTTCACGCCGGACGCGTGGTAGGTAAGCATCTTTTTCGGAGAAAAAATGGAAGTGACCACGTGCTACATTCCTGTGGAAGTAATAAACGTGAACGACGAAAGCGGTGTGAGCGCCTCGACGACCCTCTGAGCTTCAGTATCGGGACAGAGTGCTATCATGCATCCGCCGCCGCCGCCGCCGGTGAGTTTGGCTCCGTAGGCTCCATTCTCCCTCGCTTTTACGACCATTTCATCGAGCAGAGGAGTCGAGACCCCGATCGATTGCAATAGACCGTGGTTAATGTCCATGAATTGTCCGATCACCGAAGCATCCCCGTCGAGAAGAGCCTGCTTTGCCTGTTTGACGAGTGTTTCCGCCCGGGCGATGACCCGGTCCCACCCTCCGGGGTCTGCCAGTTTCAATTGATACACCTGATCCACCATCTGTCTGGTCGGGACGCTCCGGCCGTCAGAAGCAACGACCAGGGTCAGCGGATTGCGGCTTTTCAACTTTTCCGCCTGCGGTGTTGATCCCCGTTCAAAAGAAACGCATCCGCCGTAGGCCGCCAGCACAGTATCAATACCCGACGGTTTAGCATGAAAAACCTTTTCTCCCCTGATCGCGACCGCGGAAATATACTCCTGGTCAAGCTTCTTCCCTTGTACTTGAGCGATCGCACGGGTCACTGCGACACAAAAAGCAGCGCTGGAGCCTAGATGCTCGCCGACCGGAATACTGCTCTGCACAGAAAAACGATAGTTACGGTCTTCCAGCCCCAGTGCGTCCGCGATGATGCCAGCTGCTTCTGCTGACTGCCTGAGCTGCTCTCTGGTCAGCGGAAAATCGATCTCCAGTTCACCGGATGCAGACTTCGATACCTGAATAGTTGTTACTCTATCCAGCGCTGCCCCGACCGCAGGACAGCCATACACGACAAAATGTTCACCAAACAAGAGTACCTTGCCGAATCCGTGCGCCGTCAAATCATCCTCCCTCTCAGATATAACGGGCAGCCTTGGCCCCGATGTCGTTCCTGAAATGCTTATCCTTGAAATCGATCCTGGCTACTTCACGATATGCGAGATCTATTGCGGCCTGCAGACTGTCACCCAGTGCCGTGACCCCGAGCACCCGCCCGCCCGCGGTCACGATCGCATTGTTCTCCATGGCAGTACCGGCATGAAAAACGATCGCATCCTGTACCTGGTCGAGCCCGGAAATCAGATATCCCCGTTGAAATTCAGCGGGATAGCCGCCAGAGCACATGATCACGGAACAGGCATGCTGAGGCTTCCACACCAGCTGCAGCTGGTCCAGCCGCTGCTCATGGACCGCCATGATCACGTCGACCAGGTCAGTCTCCAGCAGAGGCAGGACGACCTGTGTCTCAGGATCGCCGAACCGCACATTGAATTCCAGCACGTAAGGTTCACCCTGCACGATCATGAGCCCGACGTACAGGACACCCTTATATTCCATCTCTTCAGCGACCATGCCGCGGATGATCCGGTCCAGGATGCGTTCTTTGACTTTTTCCATCAGACCGGCCGTCATGAGAGGTGTCGGTGCATACACACCGATCCCGCCGGTATTAGGTCCTTCGTCATGATCAAAAACCCGTTTATGGTCCTGTGAAGAAACCATGGGCGAAATGGTTTTGCCGTCGCAGAAACAGAGCAGGGTCGCTTCGTCCCCGCGCATATTTTCCTCGATGACCACTTTGTCGCCAGCCGGGCCGAATTCCCGGGCCACCATGATCTGCTCGACAGCCTTTACGGCTTCTTCTTTGGACTGAGGGATGATGACGCCCTTGCCCGCCGCGAGTCCATCAGCCTTGATCACCACGTCGAACGGCGCAGCCTGCACATAGGCAATGGCAGCTTTGGCATCAGTGAATGTTTCATATTTCGCGGTCGGGATCGCATGCCGCATCATGAACTGCTTGGCAAAGTCCTTGGACGATTCCAGCTGGGCTGCATATTTCTTCGGTCCAAAGATGATCTTCCCCTGGCGCTCAAAAAGGTCCGAGATCCCCTGAGAAAGCGGCATTTCAGGTCCGACGACCGTGATATCGATCCCCTCATCCACCACGAAGCTGAGCAGCGATGCGATATAGTCGACACAGGTATCGACATTATGTGCGATACCGGCTGTCCCCGCATTCCCTGGGGCACAGTAGATCTTTTCTATCTGGGGGCTCTGCTTGAGTTTCCAGACCAGCGTATGCTCACGCCCCCCGGACCCGATCACGAGTGCTTTCATGAAGATCTCCTAGAAGTGAACTAGACTGAAAAGAATACTCAGGAACAAAGCAGGAAGGAAACTGATCACCTTGATCTTTTTGATCTCCAGAACGTTGATCCCGATCCCCATGACCAGAAACCCACCCACTGCAATCATCTGGTTCAGCATATACGCTCCGAAAAAATGTTGCAAATATCCCGCCCCCAGCGTGATCCCGCCTTGGATCAACAGGATAGGTATACTTGAAAAACCGACACCGATGCCGTACGTGGACGCGAGCGCGATCGACGTCACTCCATCCAGGGTTGATTTCGTGATGAGCAGGGTCATCTGCCCCGTCAGCGCTTCCTCGAGAGGCCCGAGGATCACGAGTGAGCCTATGGCATAGATCATCATGGCAGTGATAAAACCCTCTGAAAACCGAGTGTCTTTGCTATGTACCATTTTTTTCAAAGAATTGCCCAGCCAGTTCATCTTCTCTTCCAGTCTGAACGCCTCACCAATGACCCCGCCGATGATGAGGGCCAGGATCATAGGCAGCGGCTTCTCAGCTTTGAACGACATCTGCACGCCCAGGCTGAGCGTGATCAATCCCAGCGCCTGGAATACGAGCAGTTTGATGCGTTCCGGGAACAGCCTGCTGAAAAAAATGCCGACGAACGTCCCGACAATGATAGCTGCTGCGTTGATAATGGAACCTAAAGGGATGACCATAATGAACACTAGTAATTAAGTAAAAAATGCGGTTAGTCTGTCATTCCTGCGAAGGCAGGAATCTACTGAATTGCTCTGAAATTCGTGATCTGATGATCCAGCCAATCCCTGCCTTCGCAGGGATGACACCAGATGCCTCATCGATCCATTTGATTATTTGCGTACTTGTTTTTTTGCTTTTTTGATCTTCCCCATCTTCTTCGCTAGTCCGATATACCCTTCCGGGGTCAGAGCAGCAAGTTCAGCTTTAACTGGTCGACTGACCTTGAGCTGTTCGATCCAGGTATGTAGGCTCACCAGAGTGATACCTTCGCCTCTCGTGAGTTCTTTCAACTGTTCATAGGCGTCCTCGATACCCTCTCGCCTCAGGATGGTCTGCACCGCTTCGGCCAGGACCTCTGGATGCCGTGCAACGTCCTCCACCATGCGGGCCGGAGCAGCACTGACCTTGGATAAGCCGCGGGTGCAGCTGACGTAGCCAAGCAAGCAGTAGCCCAGGAACGAGCCGATCGAACGTTCGACCGTGCTGTCGGTCAGGTCCCGCTGGAGGCGGGACACGAGGAACTTCTCCGCCATGAACCCAAGGCCGGCATTGGCCAGCTGGAGGTTGCCCTCACTGTTCTCGAACTGAATGGGATTGACCTTGTGAGGCATGGTAGAACTGCCAACCTCACCTTTTTTCGGCTGCTGGACCACATAGCCATCAGAAATATACCGCCAGATATCCTGGTCGAATCCGATGAGTACCGTGTTGAACCGGATGATCGCGTGAAAAAGCTCAGCCCAGCTGTCATGATTTTCGATCTGCGTGGTCAAAGGATTGTGGGCAAGACCAAGCGAACGAACGAACCGGGCAGCGAACTGGGGCCAGTTGACCTGAGGAAAGGAAACCGCATGCGCATTGTAATTCCCGGTCGCACCGGCAAGCTTGCCCTGCAGCTGCACAGCACCGATCTCTGCCTGATGACGGCGCAGACGGTGTACGAACACGGCCATCTCCTTGCCAAACGTCGTCGGCGAAGCGCTCTGCCCATGGGTCCGGGCCAGCATGACCGTGGCCTGGTTGGCAGCGGCCAGTTCCTTGATCTGGTCAACGACGCACTGCATGCCTGGTATGATGACCTCCCGCAGGCTGCCGCTGAGCATCAGCC
>CAYOQW010000001.1:0-18440 GCA_964406175.1 uncultured Candidatus Saccharibacteria bacterium | reverse complement strand
AGGCAGGCAAAATTCTCAAAGTTCTCATGGAACAAGGATGGCCTTATAATACCAATTTCATGCCCAGCTACAACGCTCAGGAGGGTGTCCAGCTGTTCTATCTCGTCATGCCCTGGAACAACTCCCAAGGAAAGGATAAATGGCTGGTGAAGGCACACCGGGTGTTGGCGGATGCTCTTGCTCGGGTATATGCGCAAATGCACCCGACTGGATCGATCGAATCGACAGAATTGCCGCCTACGGTAGGGGCTCTCGTTCAAGCAGTCGAACAAGCCCTCAAAGGCGGAAATGGTCAGGCCACCTTCAGGCTTCAGTCCCCGGAAGGGCAGTGCATCTATGAGCGTATGGCGGTATTTGGGGATTGGGATGAGTATTCCGTTGATGTCCTCAATGCCGATATCCGGTTAACTCGCAGAGGTGGCCCGTCTGAAGATTGGGATCACATCGACCCTGTGTATCTGGAGGGGCTCGAAGATGTCCTCAATTTCGTGGAGCTGCCGCTCGAAGAGGGCGATGAAGCTTTGATCAGAGCATTTCTCCGGGAGATCAGAGCAAGAGGCGGCAGGATGACCATAGTGCACGATGATCATACGGAGTTCTTATTGCACGATCCCTTGCATTCCCCGAAGTTCGGAGGCAGACAGGAGTGGGTATGGGAGACATTTGATTCTGACCTGGATGACCCAGAGCATGCCAGCTATTACATAGTGCATTTTCAGGGGAACGGGTCGGTCGACGATGCGATCGCACGAGTGGAGGCTCAGTTGGAGGCAAGACTGAGTATTAAGCGTAGCGAGGTAGTTCAGCCGGCTGCTGTTCCTATCGAAATACAACCTGAACCAACTGACGTATTGCCAGCCGATGCCAAGGCGGCGATCAGCGCTTTTGAGGAATTGCCGGCCCTTCAAGCTATCGAGTATCCGCGTTCCCGTCTGGCTGACATGCTGGCGTCGCTCAAAGGGCTGGATGGTCAGATCGGCTTGGGGATACAGGTCCTCCTTCAGCCTGATGGTGGGGTGACGGTCATGCGGACATTTACAGGCATTCAGGTGGAAATAATTGAACGACGGCTTTTGGAATGGGTGCGTGAGCATCCTCTTTGATCATAGCCAGGGCTGGGAAAGCATGACCGGGCTGTTTTGTCATGCCGATCAGGACATGTTAGTCTAGCGGCATAGCACTTAGCCGAGCACTCCATGCAAAAGTCGAGACAAGTGGGCGACCTCATCGCCTGCGGTTTCCTCGTTGCCATCATTCTCTATCTGACTTTCCAGAGCACGCAGTTCAGTTCCCTCACCGCGTCTCATCCCTACCTCATGGGCTTCGTGAAGTTCGGTCTGCTGGCACCCTTTGGCCGCCTGCTGGCTGGCCGGTTGTTCAAGTCTAGACGCTGGGAGATCAGCAAACTGATCATTCCACAGGCGCTGCTCTGGGGGCTGACCGGCATGTGGATCACGGCTGCGTTCAGCCTGGTCTCTTCAGGCACCACGGGTCTGATGACCGCAGGGCTCTGGCCGCAGACGACAGGGTTTGGTCTGGCACTGTCGCGGAGCGTCTGGATCAATCTGCTCGGCGGCTACGGGTTCTTCATGATGTTCGTCCACGAAGTCGCAGAGCGTTCGGTCTGTGGGCGGCTCACTGGCAAACCTTTTTCGGTAAGCGAGATCGTCCTGACCCTCGCCCGGGAGAACTGGTTCGTGCCTATTTTTCTCACGGTCATCTTCTTCTGGATACCCGCCCATACGGTCACGTTCATGCTGCCTCGGGCCTGGCAGGTCCTGTTCGCAGCCAGCCTGTCGGTCGTGCTCGGGATGATCAAGGCAGTCATCGCCAAGCCTCAGGGTAGAACAGCAGGGTAGACTAGTTGGCATGAATGGAGAACCGAGATTCCTGCCTACGCAGGAATGACATTTTTAAGTTTTGATACAGAACGTTGTCTGACCGCCTCGAACACCAGTATCGAGGTCGCACTCGAGAGATTGAGCGAGCTGGCCTGGCCAGCCATGGGGATAGTGGTCATGAGGTCGGCATTGGTCTTCCAGAAGTCAGACAGACCGGCATGTTCGTTGCCTACTATGAAGGCGATCGGGCCGGTCAGGTCGAGCGATGTATAGACATTTGGGGTATGGGCTGTGGTGCCGATGATGCGGATCTGGTTCGCTTTCAGGTATGCCAGGGTCTCCTCGTTGGTCGCCAGCGCTGACGGCAGGGAGAACAACGTCCCTTGACTGCTGCGGCTGACGTTCGGATTTCCCAGGTCGGTCAGCGGGTCAGTGAGGATGACGGCATCCGCCCCGGCTGCATCGGCGATGCGGAGGATCGCACCGACATTGCCTGGCTTCTCAGCCTGTTCAGCGATGATGAGCAGGGGAGCGGGTTTCAGCTTGAGGTCAGACAGCCTGGGAGCCAGGAGCGGAGCGATGGCCAGGATGCCGTCCGGGCTTTCCCTGTAGGCGACCTTGTCGAAGACTTTTCTATCCACGTCGATCTTCTGAACACCTTTGCACTGGTCGATCAGCTCCTGACCTTCGAGTTTTAGATAGTCCTGGCAGTAGACGATGGTCGTGAGCGGGTAGCGGTTCTGGACCGCGAAGCCAAGCTCCCTGGTCCCTTCGATGACCATGAGCTGCTGTGACTCGCGTTCACTTTTCTTCCGCAGCGAGATGAGCTGGGAGACGAGAGGATTGTGGGTGGAGGTAATGGAAGGCATGTGTTTGACCTGAAGAAATGGGAGTGATCCATTGTATCATCCCACACGAAAGTCCTCGCTGTCCATTGGTCTATGCGGTGGTGTCTGATCTCAGCTGAAATGCCAGCTGATCAATCAGCCTTCTCAGTCTGATCAGCGTAGCAGAGTATTCAAGGCTATGATCTGACCGTTCGTATGTCAGCGATGCAGCTATTTCATCCAGTGCTGTTCTGATATCTGCCGGTATCCTGTCTTCAGCCGGTAATGGTTCTGCAGCATAGAACACTTTGTTGAGCCGCTGCTGTGCTGACGACCATGTCTCCTGGTAGTGGCAGGCGCAGGAAACCGACATCGTGAGATCGACCATGCTCCTGATCTGATCCGGGCGTGTGGTGCATTGCTTCTCGCATGGTCCGCTGGAAATCATAGCCGTCCAGTCCGTGCACTGGTAGATGGACGAGCCGATTGCTGGCTGGAGGGAAACGAATGATCTCAACCCCGAGCATCGCATCAACGATCGCGCTGCGGGCAGATTGTCTGAGTTGAGGTTTGAGGTATTCATAGATGAGTTCAGCCGCATCGATCCGAAGTTCATCAGACCTCCGGAGGGCTGAGTTGACCTCTGATCCCTCTCTCAGGATCGAGAGCTGCTCTGCCGGGGCGATAGAGATCGGGACAAATCCTTCCGGTATCGGGTACCTGATCCCATCATGAGGATCGATGTGTATCTGTTCGGTCCCAGGGATAGATATATGGGACCGCACGTTCGATGCAGCATCCTTCCGTTGAAAAGCGTTGAGTGATCGCCGGATACCTGTTGCCAGGGTTTGCTCCACTAATTCATTGACCAGTATCAAGGTCTGATCACGTTCTATTTGGTTCATTGCTCGTGGGATATTCATCGCGGCATGCAACTCCTCTGTGGTGATGCCGGCATCTGCCATGAGTGATCTTTTGGCACGTTCAATGTCAGGGAATACACCTTCTTTTTCTTGAAAACCTAGGCGATTGCCGGCAATGCGGGCCGCCAGTTCAGAAATATCAAAACAATCTTGACCACTTTTTTTCAGGGAAGCAAGTTCAATCAGTGCGGCTAATTCCTGCACATTGGTCAGTGCTTGACGGAATTCTCCTATGCTGAAACCGTACCCCTTGCAAATGGATGAAATGGCGACTTCAGTGGGATCGCGGGTCGCCTCTGGGTGGTCATTTTTCCAGGCAGTTAGCGTACGGACCAGCTCATCAAACCCAGACACATACCAGCCAAACGCTTCTTTCAAGCTGGAGGTGTCATTGGTTCGCAAAGTTAACCAGGCTCGTATTACCGTGGGACCGTCTTTGCCAGCCGCGGACAACGCATGGGCAGATTCATGCTGGCTGGTGTCTATAGCGTCACCAAATCTACCGGATGTGATCAGCTTTTTCAGCCGATCAGCTGGTTCAAGGTCGATATTGTCCGCCGGGGCATGCCCGCTCAGTATCTGTTCGATCGCCGCGAAATGATCATCGCCCATGACTGCTATGTGACCCCGACCACTGAATGCATTAAAAAAGCCTTTGACTCTGTGAAACCGCTGTAAATAAGAAGAGTGATCTCTGGGAACAACCGCGATCCGGCTATGCTCCAATGCTTCTTCGATCGTCTGAGCGAAAGGCTCAATGCCGAGAATGCGGTAGGTATCCAGCAGTCCTGCGTCCGCGAGGACCTGTCGTGCTTCATCCCAAACCTTCGGCAGTAATCCAGCGTGTTTCAAGGATCCGATGATCTGGGCACCCAGTATCGCGTCCGGTGTATGCAGAGCTGCCTGCTCTGAGGTCTGTTCGGCGGCATATTCCATAGCCACTGCATAGCGTTCGATCCCTGGCAGGGATGATTGCTGTTCAGTGGGGATAGCGTCGAATTCGACCGGTTCCCTAGTGCTCATGCAACTCCTGAATGTGTTCAATAGGTATTAAGATAGTGTACCACGGTTTAAGCATTGGACGAAAAAAAACACCTATTTTTGATAGGTGTCAACTTTAGTAGAGTATTAATGCATGGATCTTTGGATGACAGGCTTCTCGTCCCCAAGTTGTCCTAGTTCTTTAGAAGCCCTGGCGGAGCCAACCGAAGCAGAGGATGAAGGACGTGCCCACCTTCGCCAAGTGAGCTACGGTGGGCAACCTTCTGCGAAGGTTGGTGGAGCTGTGGGGACTCGAACCCCATACCTCTGCAATGCGAATGCAGCGCTCTACCAGATGAGCTACAGCCCCAAGTTTCGTGAAGTTTCTGGCACGAAAGATATTAAACTATGTTATGGCCTTCAGTGCAAGCAGGTTCAAGTCCTTCTGTTCGACCGGGGCGGCATGGGCGCTCTGTCAGGGGTGTTCTCCATGCCTTCATCGGCTTTGCGCTGCTTGCCCCAGAGCTCTTCCAGCCGGAACAGCTGGCGCTCCGCAGGGCGGAAGATGTGGACGATGACCTGGCCGTAGTCCAGGACGGACCAGCCGTCGTTGCCTTTGTTCTCGACATGCAGCGGCTTGACCTCCATCTCTCTCAGCCGGTCTTCGACCTCTCCGCAGATAGCGGCTACCTGACGGTCAGAGCCGCCTTCACAGATGATGAAATAGTCCGCGATCGAGCTTTTCTTGGTCATGCTCACGGTCACGATATTCTCTGCTTTCTTGTTCTCCGCGAGGTCGATGATCTTGTCGACGAGGTCCTTGGTTTCCACGATTACTCCCAGGTAAATTCAAAGTTAGCGATGCGTACGGTATCGTCGTCCCGGATGCCCATTTTTTCCAGCTCTTTGTACACACCCATGTGGGTCAGACGGTCCTGGAGCCATTTGAGGGCTTCTTCATTGTTGGTATCAGAGGTAAGCGCCATGCGTTCTACCCGGCGACCGCGCACGATATAGACGTTATCTTCTTTTTCGATCCGGTAGTAGTGGTCGTCATCTTCGAGAGGCCTGAAGATATGAGGGGCGGTCTCAAATTTATCCGCTTCCTTGGGCATGGCTTTCAGATGTTCCGTGATGGCATCGAGCAGAGCATCCAGACCGACATGGGTCGGGGAGGAGAGTTCGAACAGGGGAGAAGTGCTGAATTTCTTGACCGCTTTTTTCAGTCCTTTGTGCTTGCGGATAGCCTCAAGTGCTTCTTCTGACAGCGTGTCGGTCTTGCTGAGGACGACGATCTGCGGCTTTTTGGCGATCAGGGGATCGAACATTTTCAGTTCATGGTTGATGACGATCAGGTCATGCTCCAGATTCTCCGGCTCGACCCGCGTGGCATCGAGCAGATGGACCAGCAGGCGGGTACGTTCCACATGTTTCAGGAACCCATGTCCGAGACCCTTGCCTTCATGGGCGCCTTCGATCAGTCCCGGGATATCGGCGACAATGAAGTCCTGTTCACGATGTCTGACCATTCCGAGATTCGGGATGAGCGTCGTGAAGGGATAGTCAGCGATCTTCGGTCTGGCGTTCGAAATGACCGAGATCAGCGTGGATTTGCCGCAGTTGGGCAGGCCGATGATACCGACGTCAGCCAGCAGTTTCAGCTCCAGTCTGATCGTCCGCTCCATGCCGGGAGCCCCCAACTGGGCGAAGTGAGGCGCCTGGTACTGCGGGGTGACCAGCTGCTTGTTGCCCATGCCGCCCCAGCCGCCGATAGAGACTGTCACTTCAGCTTCATCGGCACTGAGGTCCGCAAGCGGGATCTTTTCTTCATCCCGCATCTCGTAGACGTATGTCCCGACCGGGACATCAAGTATGAGGTCGGTGCCATTTTTGCCATGGCATTCCTTGCCCTGGCCGTGCTCGCCTCGTTCGGCTTTGAATTCCTTCTGGTAGCGGTAGGCGACAAGCGTGTTCTGATTGCGGCTGGCACGCACGATGACATTGCCGCCCTGGCCGCCGCTGCCGCCGTTGGGGCCGCCTTTGGGTACATATTTTTCCCGACGGAAACTGGCGCAGCCGTTGCCGCCGTGACCTGATACTGCTTTGAGAGTGACTTCATCGATGAACATGAGAGAGCCTCACTGGTATGCGAAGGAAAACTTGAAGTATGAAGTAAGAAGTACGAAACAGGAAGTGTGAATACTGGAAAGACCAGGGCAGAATGCTATCAGTATACCTGTAAATCGGTCCAGAGTGAAATGCGGCCTTCGTTTCGTATCCTTTAGGATCAGAAGAAAGCCAAGCTGTAATTTGTCATTCTGACCAGCCTCAGGCGGGGAAGAATCCCCTGGAACGTGATCAATACGGATCCGTTCGCTGCGGTGACCTTCGTTCAGGATGACGTACCACTATTGATAGTACTGGTTTTTGGACACATTGAGACCTTCTAGATACCAGCTTCAAAGTATCTTGGATATTGGTCTAAACTTTGGTTTGTATTTCAGAGAGTTTCTTTGAGCAGCGTCGTCCCGGTCGAAAAAATCACACTATTTATTTTGCCAGATGTTTTTTAATTTTGTCGATCACCTCGCGGGGAGTGAGATCTGATTTGACCAGGTAGTCGACAGCTCCGAGCGACATGCCGCCGTTCACGACGAATTCCTGGCCGAGATTGGAAAGGAGAATAACAGGGATATTTTTGGTAGATTCGTCTGCCTTCAGACGTTTGAGGACATCGAGACCATCCATCTTGGGTAGCATGATGTCGAGCAGGATGAGGTCGGGCAGCTGGGTCAGTGCCTGCTGCAGGCCGTCCATGCCGTCCTGGGAGACGATGACATTATAATTAGCGATAGAGAGCTTGGTCTGGTAGATATCAGCCAGGAAAAAGTCATCTTCGACGAGCAGGATCTTGTGCGTAGGTGCATCAGGTGAGAGCGACGGACCAAATCCACCGGCGAAAATGTTTGTGTTGTTCATGGCAAGTTCAGGACTCATGTTCCGCTCCAAAGCTGGTTGGTTTTTGTTTTCTCATCAAATTTCACTTAAGTATACCGAAGATCATGTTCCATGTCAATGACCAAGAACCTGAAAAAATCATATTTGTGAACCTCAAAAAGAATGTGGTAGTATATACCGCGTTAATTCATTAGTTATAGGGTTCACCTATGCTCTGGCTTGTATTCGGTATCAGTATCGCAGGACTGCTCGCTGCGTACCTGTTCGCAAAGCAGTCGCTCAGCGGCGAAAATGGCAGCAAAGCCATGCAGGAGATCGCGACCGCGATCCGTCAGGGCGCGTCTGCCTTTCTCAAACGTCAGTACACCACGATCAGCATCATCGCTGTCTTGACTGCGGTCATCATTTTCATGCTCTATGTCACGACCGGCAAACTCGATCTCGGTATCAAGACCGCCATCGCTTTTGTCCTCGGTGCCCTGCTCTCCGGTATTGCCGGATTCGTAGGCATGTACATCTCGGTCCGTGCCAACTTGAAGGTCGCCGCTGCGGCTACCAAGAGCCTGAATGAAGCACTGGTCAAGGCTCTCAGAGCCGGTGCTGTAGCTGGTATCCTCGTAGTCGCCCTTTCGCTCCTGGGTGTCGTGGCCCTCTTCGTGGTCTTCGGCGGTATCGCTCATCCCGAAGAAGTCCCGCTCCAGCTCGTCGGGTTTGGCTTCGGTGCTTCCCTGGTCGCTCTCTTCGCCCAGCTCGGCGGCGGTATCTATACCAAGGCTGCTGACGTCGGTGCTGATCTGGTCGGAAAAGTTGAAGCCGGCATTCCGGAAGATGATATCCGCAATCCTGCCGTCATCGCGGACCTGGTCGGCGACAACGTCGGTGATTGTGCCGGTCGCGGTGCTGACCTCTTTGAGAGCACAGCAGCCGAGAACGTCGGTGCCATGATCATCGGTATCGCCCTGTATCCGGTCTTTGGCATCAACGGCATCATCTTTCCCCTCGTGGTCCGTGCTTTCGGCCTCATCGCCTCCGTCATCGGTATCCTGACCGTCAAGATCCGGAACGACGAAGACCCTATGGCGTCTCTGAACCGTGGCTTTTATATCACTATCGCCCTTGCCTTCACTGGATTTGGCGTTGCCAGCTACATGCTGCTGCGGGACAACTGGATGGAATTCTCACTGGCCGGCCTCGTGGGTCTCGTGACCAGCATCCTGTTCCTCCTCATCACCCAGTACTATACCGAGTATAAATATCGCCCCGTGAAGTCCATCGCAGACGCTTCCCAGACTGGCGCCGCGACCAACATCATCAGCGGTTTTGCCGTCGGTCTCGAGAGCACTGCTCTCCCCGTCCTCGTGGTTTCCGCTGCACTTATTTCTTCTTATTTCATCGGTGAAAGCACCGGTCTGACCGATGGCGGACTCTTTGGTACCGCTCTCGCGACCATGGGTATGCTGTCACCGGCCGCCTATGTCCTGGCCATGGACACCTTTGGCCCTATCTCGGACAATGCCGGCGGTATCGTCGAAATGTCCACCAAGGATGAGAAGGTCCGTGACCGTACTGACCGTCTCGATGCCGTAGGCAACACCACCAAGGCTCTGACCAAGGGCTATGCCGTGGGTTCTGCTGCTCTGGCCGCCTTCCTGCTGTTCTCCGCCTTCATGACCGATGCCAAGCTCGATACTATCAACCTGGCCAAGCCGGTCGTGTTCGTCGGCGGGTTCATCGGAGCCATGCTGGTATTCCTGTTCTCCTCGTTCGCTATCCGGGCTGTCGGCAAGACCGCCGGCTACATCATCGAAGAAGTACGCCGTCAGTTCAAAGCTGACCCCGGTATCATGAAGGGCACCTCGAAGCCCAGCTACAGCCAGTGCGTCGATATCGCGACCAAGGGTGCCCTGAAGGAAATGGTGCTTCCCGGTCTGCTCGCGATCCTCGGACCTATCGCCATCGGGTATGTGTTGAAGGTAGAAGCCGTCGGTGCCATGCTCATGGTCGGTACCATGGCCGGCGTCATCATGGCTCTCGTCTTCAATAACGGCGGCGGTGCCTGGGACAATGCCAAGAAGTACATCGAACGCGGCCACCTCGGCGGCAAGGGCTCTGCAGCCCACAAAGCAGCCGTAGCCGGTGATACGGTCGGCGATCCCTTCAAGGATACCGCAGGCCACTCACTCCACGTCTTCATCAAACTTCTCGCGACCATCAGCCTCGTATTTGAGCCTCTGTTCCTCTAGTACTATACTGAAGGGGTGGCACAAGCCACCCCTTCTTGTTAGTTACCCTCGCCTACGAGGAGAGGGCAGCCGCCTTCAAAGGCGAGCCTCGCTCCAAGCGGGGGTGAGGTTATTCAGTATAGCTAGAGACTTCCCCTTATGCTCCCATAGCTCAGTGGATAGAGCAGCGGTTTCCTAAACCGTTGACGTCGGTTCGACTCCGGCTGGGGGCACCAGCCTACGCAGTAGGCTGCCCGACGAAGCTCATTTGGCGTAGGCGGGCAAGTTGTTCTTTCTCTGCTACGGCTGGCAAGCCACAGGTATATGGTCAGAAGAGCGAAGGCTGTCCGCCGGAGTTCATTTGACGAAGGAGGACACTCTCGTGTACTTCGTATATATTTTGAGAAGCTTATCATCCCCTGACCAAACATACGTCGGTAGTACCCATGATATCGATGAGAGGTTGAATGATCACAATCGGGGGCATTCACCCCATACAAGCAGATACATCCCGTGGGAAGTGCTAACGTATTTTGCATTCTGCGATCAGACCAGGGCATTAGCTTTTGAGAAGTACCTCAAGACCGGTTCAGGAAGGGCATTCCTTCACAAAAGGTTGCTATGATTTTTTTAGTCCCCTGAGATCTGATCTCCGGGGACTTTTCTTTTCGGTAGTTTGTATGGTCAATTTGGTGATCGGTGTGGTCAGTACACTCAAGATACGAGCTACCAATCGATTTTGCGAAACTAAAAAGCACTGCTATACTGCAGTTTGTGGGGTGTCCGCCGAAGTTCATTTGACGAAGGCGGACTGAGATCATACCCGTATCACCTGATCTGGATCATGCCAGCGAAGGGAAAGCAGCAGTCAGCACGAGCTTTCTCTTCGGAGAAAGCTTTTTTATTGGGAGACAACATGAAAAAAACTGGTATCGGTGCGGTACTGCTGTTCAGCATACTGACCTTGAGCGCCTGTGCCTGGCAGCAGGGACCGGAGCAGGATGGTCAGAAAACGCTGACGATTCTGACCCATGACAGCTATGATGTGGACAAGGAGCTGATCAGCCGGTTCGAACAGGACAACAACGTCACGCTGGAGTTCATCACGGGCGGGGATGCCGGCAGGGTGGTCAATACGGCGGTCCTGCAGAAGGACCAGCCCGTGGCTGATGTGCTCTATGGTGTCGACAGCACGTTCCTGGGGCGGGCTTTATCCGAGGGACTGTTCACTCCATATCATTCAGCTCAAATGTCCGAAGTCGACCCGACCATAGCAGGGTACTATCCTGGCGACGATGTCACCCCGATCGACTATGGCGATGTCTGTGTGAATTATGACAAAGCCTGGTTCGCATCGCACGAGGTGCCGGTGCCGCAGTCGATCACTGACCTGGTCGCCGATGACTATGTGGGGCTGTTCGTGGCTGAAAATCCGGCCACCTCGTCACCCGGTCTTGCCTTCCTTCTGCTCACTATCGGGACGATGGGACAGAGCGGGGCCATGGACTACTGGAGTGCACTTCGTGCCCAGGAGGTCAGGATCGCTGACGGCTGGGACCAGGCCTACTGGGGAGACTTTTCGGGCGGCGGCAGCGGGGACCGGCCTCTGGTCGTGAGCTATGCCACTTCGCCGGCTGCGGCGGTCTACTTCAGCGAAGAGCCCTTGAACACTGCTCCGACCGGAGTCATCGCGACAGCGGGCAGCTGCTACCGCCAGATCGAGTACGTGGGGATCCTAAAGGGAACTGCGAACGAAGAGCTGAGCCGCAAATTTATCGACTTCATGCTGTCCCGGGAATATCAGGAAGATATCCCGCTGAAGATGTGGGTGTATCCCGTACGGACTGATGCGGTCCTGCCGGCGGTCTTTTCCTATGCCCCTGAGGTCATCTCACCGATGATGATCCGCTACGATGAGGCCAATGCCAAACGCGACGAGTGGATCGACCTGTGGACCCAGACCGTGCAGAGGTAGGAGGATCTGCGTCATTCTGACCCGCCTCAGGCGGGGAAGAATCTCCTGGGACCGAGGTGCCATCAATGCAGATCCTTCATTCTCTCGTCCAACAGACCCGCGGTTGAAACCGTGGGCTAGATAAATCAACGCAGACCCTTCTCCCTTCGACTTCGCACAGCCTCGCTCAGGGTTCAGGGTGACATACCATGTATGTCCGTATGATTATGCCGACCACTTTTGAGAACGAGAGGTAGTCTGTATACTGCACACTTGAAATTCTTTTATCTGGAGTATGGACCATGGACAGCACGGTCAAAGCAGCGCTGAGAGACCTTTTCCCTGGGGAGCAGCTGGATAGTAGGCAGCAGAGCCTCGCTCGGTGGGTGCCGTACGCCTGGAAGGTCTTAGACCTCGGTGTGTACGTCAGCAATCTGGAGCTCCTGGGACAGCGTGCCGGCGGCAACCTGCTGCTCTCGATGAAATCACGATTCTATGGCAATCAGGACAGCAGACGAAGCCCCGTCCTGCCGCTGGCGGCCAGAGCCGCTGGGATCAGAGGCTTCTGCGTCGCCGGGATCAACGAAGCCAGAGACCTGCGGGACTGCGGGATGGATGAGGACAGGATCATCCTCCTGTATCGAGAATGTGCTGAAGGCGGGAATATCGAGGAAGCTCTCGAGCTGGATGTCGAACTGTTCGTCACCAGTATGGAGGAAGCCAGGGATATCAGTGACCTGGTCATGGGTCTCTGCAAAAGCCGTGGCGAGGATATTCCCTGTGCCCGGATCCATGTGTTCGCTGACACCGGCATGTCCCGCGGCGGTTTGCCGGCCCGTGATGCTGGTGAGATCGAACAGACAGTTGAGTCCATTCTTTCGATCAATGCCCTTCCGGGACTGAACATCGTCGGGCTGGCCATGCATTTCGCCGCCGCTGATGCCAAAGATGTCACGAGTGCGAAAGCACACTTCGCCAACTACCTCCAGATACTTACCGGTATCTATACTGCCCCGGATGGCAAAGCTGTCCGACCAGAGTGCCTGCACGTGGCGAATTCCGCGGCACTTCTCCAGCTGCCGGAGACCTTGGACCCTGAGACGTACCGCCAGGCGGTAGGCGACGAAGCAGCCTCGTTCACCATTTTTGCCCGGCCGGGGATCATCACGACCGGCGTGACCCCGTCGACCGAGGTGACGGCCAATCTGGCAGCCCTTGGTCAGGACCTTCCAGGTCAGGAGATCACGTCCTGCTTCGCAGAGGTTACCCAGGTCATCACTTTGAAACCGGGCCAGTCAGCTGGCTACAGTGCCCGGTATACCAATACGACGGATCAGGACCAGATCCTCTATCTGATCGCCCTCGGCTATGCTGACGGTATGCAGCGGGTCCTGGCCGACGGACAGCGGCTGCCGGTCCTCATCAACGGTAAACGCTACTGGACCACGTCCGCCCGGACGTCCATGAATTCGTTCTATGTGTTCGAAGATGCGGCGACCGCCCTTGTTCGGCCGGGTGATATCGCTGTGCTCATCGGGCGGCAGGGTGACGATCTTATTTCTATCAATGAGTGGGCACGGGGATATGGCACGATCGAATATGAGGTCCTTCTGAGACTACAGTTGCCTGCTACCTACTATGCCCTGCCTGACGACCCAGGACTCTACCTGTATGATGATATGACTAATACTTTGATCCGTTCGACGTCGCTTAGACGGGCTGCCAAAAGCGATGTGGTCTATATATCGACCGGTTTACCACGTGCGGTTGCCTCGACTGCACAACTCTAAAAGGACCGCTGCATGTTCAGAAATCAGAGGAGGATACCTGGGGAAGTGCTGCTGCTCGGTATCCCGCTCAGCTTCTTTGGGCTGTTATTTTTCTACCCTCTGGGAGCGATCGTCCAGAGAACTGTTTTCCCGGACGGTCACCTGGAGCTCTCGTTCGTCTGGCAGATCCTGTCTGACCGCTACCTGCGGGGTGTCCTCAGTTTTACGGTCGGTCAGGCGTTGCTGTCTGCGATCTTGACGGTTGGTCTTGGTCTGCCGCTTGGCTACCTCCTGGGACGCTACCGGTTCCGGGGACGGCACCTCTGTATGGTGCTTTTCACGATCCCGTTCATGCTGCCGGCGGTGGTGGTCGCGGTTGGGTTCCGGTCACTGTTCGGACCAGGGACTATTCTCGGGAATGCTGTTCCTATCGCCGGGACTTTCTGGATCATCCTGCTGGCCCATATCTACTACAATCTCGGCCTGGTCATCAGACTTACCGCCTCGTTCTGGTCGCATCTGAGCCCGGTCTATGCCGAGGCGGCCCGAGTGCTGGGAGCCTCTAAACTGCAACGCTGGCGGCGGGTGTATCTGCCGCTCATGCTGCCCGTCATCCTGGGCTCTTTATTGCTCGTGTTCCTCTACTGCTTTGGTTCGTTCGGGATCATCCTCCTGCTGGGTGGTCAGGGCATGAGCTCGATCGAGGTCGAGATCTACCGGTCCACGGTCAATCTACTGGACTTCAAAGTCGCAGGCGGCCTGGCTCTTTATCAGCTCGCGACCACGCTGAGCCTAGGGCTGCTGTATCGGCGGATCAGCCAGAAATTTTCGGTCCCCCTGGAAAAGGTGCCCCCGCAGGAAGCTATGAAGCCGCTTTCAGGAAGCCGCTATCGATTTCAGTATGGCGGTCTGCTTGCTTTTGCCATGGCTGTTATCCTGGCTCCGCTTGAAGTGATCGTCTCACGGGCTTTTTTCCAGGATGGGCATGTCACCTGGCGGTTCGTAACCGAGCTTTTCTACAACCGTTCGGCTTCGCTGTTCTACATTTCACCGCTGGTGGCCATGCAAAACTCACTGGTTTTTGCCGGCGGTACGGCCTTGCTTGCGGTCGCTCTGGCGATGATCGTGATCTATGTCCGGTCGTCAGGCAGGGGATGGAGAGAGCATTCTGCCGGTGCGGGCAGGATGGCCGAAGCTCTGGTCTGGCTGCCGCTCGGTACGTCCGCGGTCACGCTCGGGCTGGGGTTCATGCTGTCGCCGCTTTTCCGCGGAGCGGGTTGGATCGGTTCACCGCTCTCCATCATCAGCCTGCACACGGTCATCGCTTTTCCTTTTGTACTGGCGGTCCTGCTGCCTGCCTACCGGAGCATCGATCAGTCGCTCCTGGAGGCTGCGAGCGTCCTGGGAGCCGGTGTCAGCGTCAGATTTCGCCGGATCATCATCCCTCTCCTGGGCAAAGCCATCGTGGTCGCGGTCTGCTACTCTTTGCTCATGTCACTGGGCGAGTTCGGGGCGACGCTCATGGTCACCAGGCCAGAAACGATGACGGTGCCGCTTGCGATCAACCGGCTGCTTTCCCAACCTGGGACCCTGAATTTTGGCAAGGCAATGGCCGAAAGTACGATGCTTATCACTCTGGCGGCTTTTCTGGTGTGGACCATCGAACGTTTTTCTCAGGAAGGAGAAAACACATGACCATCGCACTTCATCTGGACGCGGTCACCAAGGCATATCCCGAGCATCCAGAGCTGCTGCGGGGCATTACGCTTGATGTCCTTCAGGGCCAGACCGTCGCGCTCCTGGGCCGTTCCGGCTCCGGCAAGACGACGCTGCTCCGTATCATCGCGGGGCTGGAATCAGCCGATAGCGGCAGGGTATTCCTGGGCGGTTCGGACATCAGCGGCATACCGGTCGAAAACCGTAACATCGGCTACATGTTCCAGGGTTTCGCTCTGTTCCCGCACCTGAACGTTGAGCAGAACATCGCCTTTGGACTGGAGGTCCGCAGGGTAAAAAAGAACGACGTGAAAGCCCGGGTCCGGGAACTGTTGAGCATGGTGGACCTGGAAGGCTTTGAAAAGCGGAGCGTGCACCAGCTCTCAGCTGGCCAGAAACAGCGGGTGGCGTTTGCCCGGGCTCTCGCCCCGGCACCTCGTCTCCTCCTGCTTGATGAGCCGATGAGTGCACTCGATGAAGAGCTGAAGCTGCAGCTGCTCTCTGACCTGCGTTCTCTGATCGAACGCACCAGCCTGACCTCGATCTATGTCACCCATGACCAAAAAGAAGCAGCGGTGATAGCTTCGACGATAGTTCGTCTGGAGAGTGGCCAGATACTCTCCACAATTTCATCATAGTTGTCTGTTAGAGTCACACCGTGGATAGGTATTTTGGGGGCAGAAAGATTTGATGAACTCCTGATTGCATGGTACAGTAGTACCTGCTTTTTCTGGCTTCAGCAAAGGATAGGACCATGACAATTTATAGTGAGATAGCGGGCAATAAACGCCGTTCGTATCTGCTCATCGCGGTGTTCGTAGCAGTCGTCACCCTCATGGGCTGGATCTTCGGTCAGATGACTGGCAGCGGCAATGGCGGCGTGATTTTTGCGTTCGTGATCGCCCTGTTCTCCGCCTTTTTCAGCTACTACTATTCGGACAAGATCGTCCTGGCCATGAGCCAGGCCCGGGAGGTCACTCTGAGCTCCGATACAGAGTTGTACCACATCGTGGAGAATCTCTGTATCGCAACGGGACTTCCGAAGCCTAGAATCTACGTCATCGACGATACCGCACCCAATGCTTTTGCTACGGGCCGCGACCCCAAGCACGCGGTCGTCTGCGTCACCACGGGGCTGCTGCAGAAATTGAACAAGATGGAGCTCGAGGGCGTGATCGCTCATGAGATGTCGCATGTCCAGAACTACGACATGCTGGTCATGACCATCACCGTGGTTCTGGTCGGAGTGATAAGCCTCCTGTCGGACTGGATACTTCGCTGGAGTTTCTGGGGAGGCGGCCGCAGACGGAGCCGTGATTCAGAGGGCGGCCAGCTGCAGCTCGTTTTTATGCTTCTTGGACTGGCACTCGCTTTGCTCGCTCCGGTGATCGCGACGCTGATCCGGCTGGCAGTATCGCGACAACGGGAATATCTGGCAGACAGCAGTGCAGCCCTCATCACCCGGTATCCTGAGGGTCTGGCATCAGCTCTGGAAAAGATCTCCAGCGACCGTGAACCGCTTGAAGCGGCCAACAAAGCCACAGCACATCTCTACATCGTCAATCCGCTCAAGAACCATGCGAGTTCGCTCAACAACATGTTCAGCACTCATCCACCCATTGCAGAACGTATCAAACGCCTCAGAGCTATGTAGGGGTCAAAATCATGCCAGAATGCAAAGTCATCAGGGTTCGTCGTTCTGAAGCGTTCGTTACGTCTCTGGCGTTGGCCCTGGGCTTGGCCAATTATACTCTGACGTCCGGCGCTGCGACCTCCTGGCTGTTGCCAACTTTGATCATCGGGATCCTGGCTGCCAGTCTCTGGGTGCTCGGCATCAAGCCTTCCCTGGATCCCCGCCACAGCGAACTCTATGCCTTGCTCATCCTGCCGGTCATTCTGTACAGCGGTCTGCTGGTTTTCCTGCGTCAGCTGGGACCGGGTATTGTGGCCTACAGTCTGATCATCGTGAGCATGCCGGTTTTTCATCTGCTTTTTCTCAGTCTCAGCGCGCTGGGCTGTTACAGCTCGCTTCCAAATCACGTCGGCCGGCTCATCCTGAACGTTATTTCCCTGCTGGCTGGCTATGTGGGGTATGTCTGGCTGTTCAAATTTGATCCGCCGCTGCTGGCTGGTCTGGGCATTGTCTTCGTCATCAGTTCTCTCCTGTTCCTGCAGGGCATATTCTGGTGGAGCAATGCCAACATCCCGTATTCGATCTTTTATTCTGCACTCTCTGGTCTCCTATTGACCATGTTGTATTTCGGGCTGTTCTTCTGGCCGCTCGGGTACCTGGTGACCGGCTTTGTCATGCTGCTCGGGCAGTATGTGCTCATGGGGATCATTCAGCAGTATTTCAAAAAGAATCTGACCCGTTCGGTCGTCATCGAACACATAGTTGTCAGCCTCATCCTGGTCACTGCGATCCTGATGCAGGCGACCTGGATACCCAATATTATCTGATGAGTGCAGGAGGGACCATGGACAGCATAGAACGGAAACAGACCGAAGTGGCGTTCATTTCCCCGACGCTGCATCAGGTCCCTGATCAAAAGGACAAGTTACGCCCTGGTTTGATCGTCCAGGTCGTGCTTCTGAGCGTGGTGATCGGAGCTATCAGCGGTGCTCTCGCTGCCGGGGGGGTATTTCTGGCGGCGACGCAGAATAGTGCTATAGCCCGGAAACTTCAGCCATTCAGCGATTTTTTACACCAGGTGACGACCCCTGCGTCTGACAAAAGCACGACAGAGGTCACCCTGCAGGAGAATTCTGCCGTGATCGATGCGGTGCAGCAGTCCAGATCGGCTGTCGTCAGCATCGTCGGGACGGTCAAGACCAGGAGTCTTTTTTTCAACCAGCTGGTGGAAAATGACTTCGCCGGTACCGGCTTTGTCATCGATCGAGCCCAGGGGCTGATCCTCACCAATCGGCATGTGGTGAGCGACAAGGGGGCCAGTTATAAACTGATCACCTACAAAGGTGAAGAGATCACCTTCAGCAGCAGCGATGTCGTCACGGATCCGGCCAATGACGTGGCTATCATAAAAGTGACCATACCGGAGGGGATGGATATCGGCGAGGCAGCACTCGGCGATTCAGCGACGCTCGTCCCCGGGCAGCAGGTGATCGCGATCGGCAACGCCCTGGGAAAATTTAATAATACCGTGACCGTCGGGGTGGTCAGTGCTCTTGGCCGCCAGATCAATACCGGCAGCACTACCGGAAGCCAGGAATTGCTCCTCGACGTCATTC